>DASWMR010000524.1:0-2073 GCA_036399635.1 Actinoplanes sp.
TCCAGGAGCTGGTCATCTACCGCATCGCTGCCGGCAAGATCATCGGGTGCTGGGGAGATCTCGATCCGGTGGTACGCGACGCCGTGACCACGCCCGGGCCGGGTCAGCCGGCAAGCCGCCTCCGACAAGCAAATACTTGAGCACCCAGCGGGCTCCCCTCCTGACGCTCGGCTAGGACCGACTCATTCCTGGTGTGTCAGTGCTTACCTGTGCATGGATTTGGCTCCCTTTTCGCAGGAACGTTTGGTAAACACCGTGGATGACATTTGACTGGTTGACGGCCGGCGCCGTCGAGGTGAACGGCGTCCGCCTCGGCTACCGGGATTCTGGTGGCCCGGCCGGTGCACCAGTGGTGCTGCTGCACGGCAGCGGCAGCAGCTCGCGCACGTGGGATCGATTCGCCGCGCACCTGACCGCCGCGGGTCGCCGGGCGGTCGCCGTCGACCTGCGCGGTCACGCCACCAGCGCCCGGACCGCCGACTACTCCCTGAGCGCCATTCGAGACGACGTCCTCGGCGTGCTGGAGATTCTGGATCTGCGAGATGTCGTCCTGGTCGGACACTCGGTGGGCGGGCACGCCGCCCTGGCCGTGGCCCTGCACTCGCCGCGGCGGATCGCCCGGCTGGTCCTGGAGGATCCGGCGGCCCCGCCGCGACGAGGCCCGCTGTTGCACGGCATCGGCCCGGCGCAGCTGCTGGCCGCGGCGGTCACCGTAGCGATCTCCCGCCGCGACTATGAACTGCGCGCCCTGCGGTCGATTTTCCGCCAACTGTCGCGCCCGGACACCGACTGGTGGGCGCGGCTCACCGAGCTGCGCCAGCCGACCCTGATCGTGTCCGGTGGTCCGTCCAGCTGCATCCCACCCCGGCGACTGACCGACATGGCGACGGCGATCCCGAACGCCCAGCTCACCACGATCCCGGTCGGTCATCGCGTGCACAGCCTGGCTCCGGACAGATTCGCCGCCGACGTCATAAGCTTTCTCGACGACGCGGTCGCTGCAGCGACAACCTGAGCCGCCGACCGGTCACTCTCCCGGGCGGGCAAGGCCGGTGCGGTACGCGTACACCACCGCGGCCGCAGGGTTGCGATCCCGACCTCGGGCACCTGCCGCTGCTGTGGTGGCCGTTCGGCGGACGCCCGCGCGGCGCCGCCCGTCATAGCGTTACCGGGACTGCCCGACACCGCCGTCCCCTGTGGAGACCCGGATGTTACGCAGAACCATTCTTGTCCTCGCCGCTGTCGTCACGCTCGCCGCCTACGGCACGCCAGCCAACGCGCAGCCGTCGTTCCGGCCCGGCGCACCCGGCGCCGGCGACCCGTACTTCCCGCTCGCCGGCAATGGCGGCTACGACGTCAAGCACTACGGGCTCGACATCCGATATAAGCCCGCCGACGACCGGCTGGTCGGGGTCGTCGTCATCACCGCGCGGGCGACGCAGAACCTGTCCGCGTTCAATCTGGACTTCCACGGCCTCACCTTGCGCTCGGTGACAGTTGACGGTCGCATCGGGAAGTGGAGCCGCAGCGGTGACGAGCTAACCGTCACGCCGCGGGCCGGCCTACGCTCGGGCCGCACGTTCGAAGTGGTGGCCCGCTACGACGGCGTGCCCGGCACCATCACCAACGAGGCCCTCGGCGACGGCGGCGTCTTCCACACCGACGACGGCATGGTCATCGTCGCGTGATCCTGGCAACGCTCGACGCACATGGGGTATTACATATGCGAGGTCGGCTTCGTGCCGATCGGACATCCCGAGCACTGGATGGAGATCGACACTCGGCCACCGTTCGGGTAGGGCACGGCGTCCGGACGCCGCCCTCTGTCGAGTAACGCCGATACCAGCAGATCACGACACGAGTGTGCGAGGGGAAACTCCGGTCGGCGTCACGCGGTGCGACGGCCCTCCGCCGGCCCGCCGAGCGCACTACACATTGACACCAACCGATCATTCTCGGTAATCTCCGGCGCGGACAAGCGATCCACAATGGATGATTGATGACAGGGGGACGTCAGTGTCATTGCTGCGATGGAAAGCCGTCGGTCTGCGCGTGGTCGCGGTCGCGGCCACC
>DASWMR010000525.1:0-2062 GCA_036399635.1 Actinoplanes sp.
CATGTCGGTGAACGGCCGGCCGACCACCTGCGCGTCGGCCAACCCGAAGATCCGGGCTGCCGCGGGCGACTGCCAGCCGACCGTCAATCGATCGTCCAGCACCAGGGTGAGGTCGGTGGCGCCGGCCACCAGCGAGCGGAAGTGTGCTTCAGCGGTGCGCAGCTGTCCCGCGTACCGCCGGAGGTCGCGCACCACGAGCAGCTCGCGCATCGCCAGGACGGCGACCATCGCGATGCCGAGGACACTGCCGGTGATGTCGAAGCCGCCGGACGCGATCAGGTGCCAGCTGGCCGCGATCACTCCGACCCCGGCCGGCACCCCGAGCAGCGGATAACTGGCCAGGTACTGATCCGGGTAGCGCGGTTCGGCCGGAGCCGGGCGCGCACCCCGACGGGCGCCGCCGTCCACCGTGGCGGCCAGCCCGAGCACGATCGGAATCCCGAGCAACGGCCCGACCATGCCGTACGAGCCGTGGGTCGTCATCGTGACCAGGACGCCCAGCCCGGCCAGGACGGTGGCGGCCCCGGCGCCGCAGCGGACCGCGGCCCAGTCCCGCGGCCGGCCGCGCACCACGGTGACGGCGATGATGGCGATGCCGGTCGCGCCGATCAGGGCGACCGGCAGGGTGGCCAGCTCCTGACTCTGCACGAACGGGATCAGGTAACCGGCGAAGGCCAGGCTGAGACCGAGGCTGGCGCCGTCGAAGGCGCGGCGCAGGTGCCGGGCCCATCCTCGGCCGGTACGCGTGCGGCTGCCGGTCAGCAGCAAGGTGCCGATCGAGTAGAGCGCCGCGACGAGGCCGAACCCGGCGGTCGCCCAGGCACCCGGCTGCGATGGCGCCCGCAGCGGCACCGACGCGGTCAGGCCGGCAGCGGCCGCGGCGAGCCCGAGGTAGCCGGCTCCCCGCCAAGCGCCCGGGTCACGATCGGCCAGGTCACGGGCGCAGGCCAGGTCATCGGCGCCGGCCGGGTCATCGGAGCCGGCCAAGTCATCGGCGCCGGCCTGGCGGGCGGCGCGCCGGCGGGTCAGGAAAGCCACCCGGGCGAGTGCGGCCGCGGCCCAGAGCGCGGTGCCGCCGACGCCGATCGCCAGCGCGGTCCGGCCGGCCAACCCGCCAACCGCGCCGGCCACCAGCACGATGATCGCCAGGACCGCAACGCAGAGGGGGATTGCCCGGCCGGGGAGCCGGGCAAGCGCGGTGGGCTGCACTGCCAAGTTGACGAAGTCCTCTTCACGCAGGCGAGGGGGCGCTGCCAGGTATCAACGCATGTCCCTCGACCAGGTTACGGCCGCCGATTCATCGTCGCATGATCGCAACGTCTGAGATGGACGCCGATCAGCCATCGGGGGACACCCGACCGGGCCGCGAATCCGGCCGATCAGGGTCCACATTGGCCGATCATGCGGGGGTACCGAGGTCGGGGCGGGGCGCTCAGAATCGCGTACGGCCGGAAGGAAGCCCGGCCGATGGCTGCGGCCGGGCCTTCGACGGTGCTCGGCGGGTCCGCCACCGGTGGCCTGCCGAGCGGGTGGAAGGATGGCCGGGTGAGGTCAAAACCCCTGCTCCGCGTGCGCAAGACCGGTGCGCTCCTGGTCGCCGCCGTGATCGCGTTCGTCGGCGCGATCCCGCTCGCCGGGGCGCAGTGGCAGCTCACCCCGATCCTGCTGATCCCGGCCGCGGTGTTGGCGTGGGCCTGGCGGGCCGGCACCGACGTCTACCCCGACGAGCTGCGGGTGAAGGCCCTGGTCGGCAGCACCCGGGTGCCCTGGCAGCGGATCACCGAGATGGCGCCGGATCAGCGCGGGCAGGTGTCCGCCCTGCTCGACAACGGCAACATGATCCGGCTGACCGGGGTGACCCGGCGCAATCTGCCGCTGGTCCTGGCCGCGGGGCGACAGGAGATCGCCGACCCACAGTGATCAGCACTGGCTTCCCAGGTGCCGCCGCTACCCTGGGGTCCGTCGAGCCTGGTCCGTTGTCCGCCAGCCTGTTCGTCTTTCCGCCAGCGTGTTTCGTCGAGCGTCGGTCCGTCGAGTTGAGGAGGTCGCGTGATCTCGCGTT
>DASWMR010000526.1:0-11738 GCA_036399635.1 Actinoplanes sp.
CGGGATCTCATCCGGGTCCTGGATCAGGAAGTTGTGCTTCGTGATCGGCAGCGTGATGCCCTGGATGTCCGCCTCCTGGAAGGCGTCCGTCCCGATCGCCGGCCGCGACACCTGGCCGGTGATCGCGACGATCGGCACCGAGTCCATGTACGCGTCCGCGATCGGCGTCACCAGGTTTGTCGCACCCGGACCGGAGGTCGCGATGCAGACGCCGACCTTGCCGGTGGCCTGCGCGTACCCGGTCGCGGCGTGACCCGCGCCCTGCTCGTGACGCACCAGGATGTGCCGGACCGTGGAGTCGTAGAGGGGGTCGTACGCCGGAAGGATCGTGCCGCCGGGGATGCCGAACGCGACCTCGACACCGAGCGCCTCGAGCGACCGAACGAGCGCTCCAGCGCCGGAGGTGGCGACCGGGGACACTACCGTCGAGGACGGGTTGGCGGCCGCCCCGACAGTGGCCGGATTGGCTCGATGGGCGAGGGTCTCAGGGGTGGGTCTCGTCATGGCAGGTCCATTCGCCGATTGGTCGGTACCGGTACTCGAGCAACAAAAAAGGCCCTCGTGCCGGGAAGCACGGGACCTGGCGCACTCACGCCGGCGGGGCCGGCAGGAGTGCGCTCAACTAAGTACTCGGGACGCGAAGCACATGTGGCTAACCTTGCCCCATCTCACCGGTCGAGTCAACTGATCCCACATTCTGATCATCCGTCAGTGGCTCGAACGCGGGATCAGTCGGCAACAGTGCTCTGAGCTGGCGCATCCCGGGCCCGAGCATGACGACCTGGCTGCGCGCCGCCGCGTGCTTCGGCGGCGCCGAGCGCGGCGCCGGCACCGGCCGGGTGCCCGAGTGCAGGGTGCGCAACTGAGACTCCAGATGCTCGGCCGGCACCCCCCAGCCGAACAGCGAGCCCTGCCCCAGCCGGCAACCCGCCTCCTCCACCACGGCCCGCTGCGCCGGCGTGCCGATGCCCTCGGCGAGCACCTCCAGCCCGAGCCGGTGGCCTAGCCGCACCACGACGTCGACCAACGGGGCGGCCGTGCCGGTCCGCGACTCGGGCTCGGCCACCAGCGCATGGTCGATCTTCAGGATGTCCACCGGCAGGGTGCGGAGCTGGCCGAGCGACGAATAGCCGGCACCGAAGTCGTCCAGCGCGATCCGCACGCCGGTGGCGCGCAGCGTGGCGAGCCGGCTGATCAGTTCTTCCATGTCGGTGGCGACGGCGTGCTCGGTCACCTCCAGCACCAGCCGCTGCGGCGGCACTCCGTGCTCGGCGAGCACGTCGGCGACCTGCCCCGCGTAGTCGGCGGCGTGCAGCTCCTTGGGCGACAGGTTGACCGAGACCCAGACGTCGTGCCCCTTGGACAGCCAGTCGGCGAGCTGCTTGGTGGCCTGCTCGAGCACCCAGGACCCGATCCGGTTGATCAGGCCGGACTCCTCGGCGACCGGGATGAACTCGTCCGGGCGGACCGAGCCGAGCGTCGGGTGGTGCCAGCGCAGCAGCGCCTCGGCGCCCACCGGCCGCATCGACGGCAGCGCCACCACCGGCTGGAACACCAGCCGCAGCTGACCCCGGTCGATCGCGTGCCGCAACTCGCTCTCCAGCGTGCCGCGGCGGCGCAGCAACTCGTCGTAGCGGGCCTGGTAGCGCTCCACCCTGTTCTTGCCGCGCTGCTTGGCGTAGCGCAACGCCAGGTCGGCATCGCGGATGAGCTCGCCGGTCTCGCCCACCCCCGGCAGGGCTCGCGCGTCGGGCGCGACCGCACCGGGCGCCCCGGCAGTGTCGGCCACACCGAGGCTGGCGGAGAGAAAGACCGATCCGCCGTCGACGTCGTAGGGCTCGCCGAGCACGGCGAGCAGCCGGTGCGCCGTGAGCATCGCCTCGTCGGCGCTGCCGTGCATGAGCACCGCGAACTCGTCGCCGCCGAGCCGGGCCGCCACGTCGCCGGCCAGCAGGTTGCGCCGCAGTCGGACGCCCACCTCAATGAGCACCGTGTCGCCGGCGTCGTGCCCGCGCATGTCGTTGACCGTCTTGAACCCGTCCAGGTCGATGCCGACCAACACCACCGACTCGTCACCGCGGGCGCGCAGGGCCCGCTGCAGCCCGCGGCGGTTGGCCAGCCCGGTGAGCGGGTCGGTGTGCGCCAGCTCGCGGAAGTGCGCCTCGCGCCGACGCAGCCGCAGGGTGTGGCTGCGCACGTCACGCAGCGCCAGGGACTGCCTCGCGACCAGCGCGAATCCCTCGACACTGGCGCCCAGGTAGGCGAACAGGTCGACACCGCCACCGGCCCAGAAGTGAAAGCCGAACGCCACCACCATCCCGGTCATCGGCACCACCGCGTACGCCGTGCCGCGCTCGGCGACGTCGCCGGTGACCTCGACGGGGTGGTCGGCGGCCCGCACCGCCCGAGCGATCACGAACAGGCCACCGGGCAGCAACACCGCGCCGACCAGCACAGCGACCGGCCAGCCCTGACAGATGCCGCCGGCCAGAGCAGTCGCCGAGGTCGCCACCATGCTCACCCCGGTGGCCACCCAGACGGTGATCATGCGGGGCCGGTGCGCATGCAGGGCCAGCACCGTGGTGAGGCCGAGCGAGAGCACCGCCACCGCGGCCGGCAGCAGCACCGACGGGCAGGCCATGGGGGTGGCCGAGCCGAGCAGATGAATCGGATGCGACAGCAGCACCCAGCCGATGAACCACAGCGCCGCCGCGATCACCAGGCCGTCGAGCAGATGCCGGACCGCGGCGCTCGGGCTCTCCGCCGCGCCCGGCAGCAGGGCGGTGCCGGCCAGCAGGGCGATCGTGCCGATCGCGGTGCCGAGGGCGACCGCCGAGCCCAGCCCCATCCGTGGCACCGGAGTGTCGGTGAGCACGGCACTGATCATGCCGGCCAGGGCTGCCGCGGTGGCCACCGCACCACCGCTGGCGAGTAGTACATGCGCGCGCCGGGCCGCGCCGGTGTGCCGCCGCCCGGAGCTGCCCAGCAGAGCGACCGCCGGGATCGCGATCACCAGACCGGCGAGCCCGGCCAGCTCCATGCCGGACGGTGGTTGCACGCCAAACACTGTGCCCGATCTCCAGGCGTTTAGGGAGCCCTTCCGCAGCCCGCTGCACGCTTGTTATCCCGAGCTGTGGACGGATGGCGTCGCCTTCGCCGCCGACGGTGGCACTATGAGGGGATGCCTGACCTGCGTTCCCGGACCTCGACCCACGGTCGGACCATGGCCGGCGCGCGTGCCCTCTGGCGCGCCACCGGGATGACCGACGACGACTTCGGCAAGCCCATCGTGGCGATCGCCAACAGCTACACCCAGTTCGTACCGGGTCACGTGCACCTCAAGGACATGGGCGGCCTGGTCGCCGACTCGATCGCTCAGGCCGGCGGTGTCGGCCGCGAGTTCAACACGATCGCGGTGGACGACGGCATCGCGATGGGCCACGGCGGGATGCTCTACTCGCTGCCGAGCCGCGAGCTGATCGCCGACGCGGTGGAATACATGGTCAACGCGCACTGCGCCGACGCCCTGGTCTGCATCTCCAACTGCGACAAGATCACCCCCGGCATGCTGATCGCCGCGCTCCGGCTGAACATCCCGACGGTGTTCGTCTCCGGCGGCCCGATGGAGGCCGGCAAGACGGTCGCCATCGAGGGCATCGTGCACGAGAAGCTCGACCTGATCGATGCGATGAGCGCCAGCGCCAACGAGAAGGTGACCGACGCCCAGCTCGACACGATCGAGCGCTCGGCCTGCCCGACCTGCGGTTCCTGCTCCGGCATGTTCACCGCCAACTCGATGAACTGCCTCACCGAGGCGATCGGCCTGGCGCTGCCCGGCAACGGCTCGACGCTGGCCACGCACGCCTCCCGCAAGGCGCTGTTCGAGAAGGCCGGCGAGCTGATCGTCGGCATCGCGAAGCAGTACTACGAGAACGACGACGAGAGCGTGCTGCCGCGCAGCATCGCCAACCGGGACGCGTTCGAGAACGCGGTCGCCCTGGACGTGGCGATGGGCGGCTCCACCAACACGGTGCTGCACCTGCTCGCCGCCGCCCGCGAGGCCGAGCTCGACTTCAGCGTGGCCGACATCGACGCCGTCTCGCGTCGGGTGCCGTGCCTGGCGAAGGTCGCGCCGAACAGTGTGAAGTACCACATGGAAGACGTGCACCGGGCCGGCGGCATCCCCGCGCTGCTCGGCGAGCTCAACCGCGGCGGCATGCTGAAGACCAACGTGCGCGCGGTGCACTCGCCCGACTTGCAGAGCTGGCTCGACGACTGGGACGTGCGCGGCGGCCGGCCGATCGAGGCGGCCACCGAGCTCTTCCACGCCGCGCCCGGCGGCGTGCGCACGACCCAGCCGTTCAGCACCGAGAACCGCTGGTTCTCGCTGGACACCGACGGCGAGAACGGCTGCATCCGCTCGGTCGAGCACGCCTACACGGTCGACGGCGGCCTGGCGATCCTCTTCGGCAACCTGGCGCCGGACGGCTGTGTGGTGAAGACCGCCGGCGTCGACGAGTCGCTGTGGAAGTTCAGCGGCCCGGCCCGGGTCTTCGAGAGCCAGGACGAGGCGGTCGACGGCATCCTCGGCAAGCGCGTCGTCGCCGGTGACGTCGTGGTGATCCGCTACGAGGGCCCGAAGGGCGGCCCCGGCATGCAGGAGATGCTCTACCCGACGAGCTTCCTGAAGGGCCGCGGCCTCGGCAAGGCGTGCGCGCTGATCACCGACGGCAGGTTCTCCGGCGGCACCAGCGGCCTCTCGATCGGCCACGTCTCCCCGGAAGCGGCAGCCGGCGGCCTGATCTCCCTGGTGGAGACCGGCGACGAGATCACCATCGACATCCCGGGCCGCACGATCACGCTCAACGTCACCGACGAGGACCTGGCTCAGCGCCGCCACGTGCAGGAACGCCGCCCCAAGCCGTACACCCCGGTCGACCGCACCCGCACGGTCTCACCGGCCCTGCGCGCCTACGCCCTGATGGCTACGAGCGCCAGCGACGGCGCCTACCGCAAGGTCCCCGAGTAACCGAGCGACCGCACCGGGAACGTCCGCGCGGCCGAGTCGCTGGGATTAAGCGCTACCCGCACATGAAAGGGCACGGCCCGGACGACCCATGATGGGTCGTCCGGGCCGTGCCGTCAGTGCGTCAGCGAGGCGAGGTGAACACCGCCCGGCCGGCTCCCGTGCCGACCGCGTTGACGGCCTGCACCGTGATCCGGTAGCGGGTACCCGACCGCACACCCGTCGGGACGGTGTAGGTCGCCGTCCGCACGCCGGCCTTCTGCGTCATGACGGCCGGGGTGCCCTGTGCCGCACCCTTCGCGTTCAGCCGCTGCCACGTCACCCGGTAGCCGGTGATCGCGGCCCCACCCGTGCTCGGCGGTGCGGTCCAGCTGACCGTGGCGGTCAGACGCCCGCCGGCCGGACCCTGCTTGACCGTTACCTTCGCCGGTGCCGCCGGAGCGGTCCGCGGCATGGTCGGCGTCGAGGCGGTCGACCGGTCGCTGGCCCCGGCCTCGTTGACCGCCCGGACCTTGAACCGGTAGGCGGTCCCGTTCGCCAGCCCGGTCACGGTGAGCTGCGCCGCGGTGGCCGGTGCGATGCGGACGGCACCGACCCGGTTGCCGGTCATGGCGGAGATGACCTCTACCTCGTAGCGCAGGATGGGCGAGCCGCCGTTGTCGGCCGGTGCCGTCCAGCGCACCACCGCGAGGCCGTTACCGACCGTCGTGCGGCCGATGGTCGGTGCGTCCGGCGCGGTCGGCGTACCGGAGCCGGGCGTGGTCGGGTCGGTCGGTCCCGGGTTCGGCGTGGTCGGTCCGGGGTTCGGCGTGGTCGGGCCGGGATTCGGGGTGGTACCACCCGGAGCCGGCGTCGTGCCCCCCGGAGCGGGGTTGGTGCCACCCGTGGTGGGCGTCGTGCCACCCGGAGCCGGCGTCGTACCACCCGGAGCCGGCGTCGTACCACCCGGAGCGGGCGTGGTGTCGGTCGGCGTCGGCGTGGTGTTCGTCGGCGTCGGGGTGGCGGTGTCGGTCGGCGTCGGGGTCGGGGTGGTGCTGCCGGCGGTCGGGACGACCACGTTGGACATCGCGGAGAACTCGCTGGCACCCGCCGCGTTCACGGCACGCACCCAGAAGGAGTACGAAACTCCGTTGCTGAGACCGGTCATCGTCATCTCGGACGCTTCCGGTCCGGTCGCGTCGACACCCACCGCGATGCTGGTGTCGGGGTCGAGCACCTGCACCTCGTATCCGAAGATCGGGGTTCCGCCGTCGAAGTTCGGTGCGGTCCAGCGGATCACGGCCGACTCGTCCCCGGCCGTGGCCAGGCCGATGCCGGGAGCGTTGGGCACCACCGGGGTGGCCGGAGGCGTCGTCACCGTCGGGGTCGGGTCGACCGGCGGGGTCACGACCGGGGTGGTCGGGGTGACCGGCGGGGTCACGACCGGGGTGGTCGGGGTGACCGGCGGGTTCGGGATGACCGGCGGGACCTCGTCGTCGCCCTCTTCCTCTTCCTCGTCCGGGTCCGCGCCGTCGTCGCCCGGCGTCGGGGTGGTGGCGACCGGGTTGACCGGGTCGGAGGGTGCCGACCAGGCGCCCGGGCCGGCCGCGGTGTTGGCCCGCACCCGGAAGGTGACCGGAGTGCCGTTGGTGAGGCCGGTGACGATCAGGCTGGCAGTGTCGGCCGCCAGCTCGGTGAGGACCGGAGCGGAGTCGCCCGCGGTGCGCTCCAGCGTGAGGCCGGTGATCGCGCCCTCGGTGACCGCGGCCGGCACGGTCAGCAGCACGGTGGCCTGACCGTCCCCGGCGAAGGCGGTGACTCCGAGGACTGCCGACAGACCGGCGACTTCCACCGTCTGGTCGGTGAACTGCAGGTGCTCCACGTTGCGTACGGTGTCGGTGCCGTCCGCGCCGGAGACCAGGATGCCGCCGACGATCGGGGTGATCGCGTAGTCGAAGCTGTTGCCGGTGAACACCGCGGTGTCGTTGCCCGGCGTGGCCGAGGTGTGGATCTCCCGCACCGCGACGATGTCCTTAAGGTTGATCTTGCCGGCGAACACGTCGGCCTGCAGCTCGGTCATGCTCCGCGCCGAGCGGATCTCGTGGCCCGCCGCGTCGCGGACGCTGAGCCGCACGGTCAGGTAGCGGTCGCCGTCGATGATGTCGTCGCCGAGGCGACCCTCGATGGTGTCGTCACCGGCACCGCCGAGCAGGATGTTGCCCTCGCCCCAGACGTTGCCCTGCAGGTCACAGGGGCGGCCCGAGGCGTTGCCGACCGCCGAGACCGGCGTGGGCAGCAGGGTGACGACCTGGTCGAGACCGGCGATCCGGTCCACGCCACGGGCGTCCAGCGCGTCGCAGCCGATGAAGCCGCCGCCGCCCACCGTGGACGGGATCCGGTCGTCGCCGCGCAGCACGTCGTTGTGCGCACCACCGGAGAGCGCCTCGACCTCGTTGTACCGGTCCCGCACGCCCACATCGAGGATGTCCAGCGCGACGAGCGGTAGGTCCAGGTCGGAGTCCATCGGCTGGTCGTCGCCACCCTGGTCGGTGGTGCCGGCGATGGACCAGTCGTAACCCGAGCCGCCAGCGTTCTTTTCCAGGCCGGGGCCCTGGACGCCGATGTCGTCGCCGCCCTCCATGTCGTAGTCGTCGTCGCCGCCCTGGCCGACCAGCACGTCGTTGCCGGGCTTGTTCGAGTCGTCCAGGAAGAACAGGCTGCCGCTGTCGCCCTGCAGGAGGTCGGGCTCGTTGCCGCCCTCCATCCAGTCGTCGCCGGAGTCGCCCCAGGCGGCGTCCTCGCCGTCGCCGGCGATCACGAAGTCGTCGCCCTCGCCGGAGAAGGTGGTGTTGGCGTTGGCGCCGCCGTTGAGGAAGTCCTTGCCGGTGCCGCCGTTGACGATGTCGATGCCGGGGCCGCCGTCGACGGCGTCGTTGCCGGGACCACCGCGCGGCATGTCGTCGCCGCCCACGTCGGTGATGATGTCGTCGTCCTCGCCGCCGAGCGCCACGTCGTTGCCGGCGCCGCCCTCGAGGACGTCGTCGCCCTCGCCACCCCACAGGGTGTCGTTGTCGTTGCCGGCCGAGACGCGGTCCTGCTCGTCGGTTCCGGAGTAGACGGTCTGCGCGTTGAGACCCGGCTTGTCAACCGAGTTGCGGGCGCGGTACTTGATGGTGCCGTCCGGCATCCGGATCAGCATCGCGTGCTCGTCACAGTCGGTGGCCGGGTTGTCGGCGACCGAGTTGCCGTACTGCTCGTAACCGGCCTTGGTGCCGGCCAGCGGGGTCAGGTCGAACTTGCAGTCGGCGGTGGAGAACACGTCGGCCCGCAGGTCCTTCGCCCCGGTGGTACGCCCGATCAGCTCGGCGAACGAGTTGCCCTCGAGGTTGGTGCGCAGGTTCATGCCGGTGGTACGCGCCAGGTAGTAGAACCGGTCGCCGTTCTGCAGGCTGGTCAGCTGCGACTCGAAGACGTAGTTGAACGTGGTGCCGAGCAGGCCACCGAACGGGTCGGTCACCTCGGCGAGGCCGCCCATCCACAGGTCCACGTCGTCCAGACCGGAGGTCGCCGCGGTCCACCCGCCGGTGCTGTTGAGGAACGCCGCCGCGTCGGCCGGCTGGGTGTCGCCCGGCTGCGGGTCCACCAGGGACCGGGCCGCGGCGCGCTTGGCCGCGGTGGTGCTCGCCGCGACAACTGTCGGGTGCTTGCCGTACGCGGCCACGAAGTTCACCAGCGACTCGGGGTGCTTGAGGTTCTCACCGAAGTCGATCCAACTGGTGTACGGGGTCAGCCGGCCGTCGTTGGTCTTGTCGTGCAGGGTGCGGCGCAGCGCGTTGAGCGTCTGCACGCCCTCGGAGCGACCCCGGGCGATGTTCACCGCGGCGAGGTCCATGGGCAGTCCCAGCAGGTTGTTGCGCAGCGTGTCGGTCATGAACTCGTCGAGCTCGTTGCCGGCCTGGTCAGCCATGCCGGTGATCACCTCGGCCGCCGCCTCCTCGGGGCTCAGCGCGCCTCCGTCGGTGAAGGCGGGCGGGTTGAGGAAGCCCTCGAGCAGCGACATCGAGGCGTCCGAGCCGTCCGGCTTGGTGCGGCCGATCGTCTCAGTCAGCATCGAGTGCCCGAACCGGTAGACCGCGTGCGCGAACTCGGCGTAGATGGCCGGGTTCAGGTCGGTCTGGGTGAAGGCGAACGGCTGGAACGGGTTGATCGCCGGCGCGACCTTGCGGGCGAACTCTTCGAAGACGAGGTGCTGGTACTCCATCTCGTTGACGAACTTGGCGGCCTGGAAGATCCGCTCACCGTTCCACGAACCGTCGGCGAGCTGCCACTCGGCGAGCGCAGTGCCGTCGGCGGTGAGGACCCGCTCGACGTCGGCCACCAGGCGGTTGTGCTCGGAGTGGAAGACCTGGTGCACCGCGGAGAGGCCGATGTTCTCGTTCACCCGGCCGTCGCCGGCGATGAAGTGCGCATCGAGCATCTCGTCGTCGTACGTGCCGGCCGGCTGTGCCGCGAAGTCGGCGCTCGCCACCGTGTCGTCGTCCTTGCGGGGGGCGACCGGCGGGGTGGCCGGGTTGTGGTCGGTGTCCGCCGGCGTCGGGTCCGCGTTGTGCGCGATGTCGGAGAGGAACGCGGTGTCGAAGTGCAGCGTGTTCGCCGGGACCCGGACCGGGTGCGCGGTGTCGCCTTCGACCAGGCCGGAGGCGGTGACGTACTGCGGCAGACCGCGTGCCGGGCCGGGAATGAAGTTGCCGTACGCGTCGGCGAGCACCGACGGGATGTTCAGCACGTCGGCGTCGGTGAGCTCGAGGCCGAGCAGGTCACGCGCCTGACGCTTGGTGTCCGCCCAGGTGGGCAGCCCGCCGGGGGCACCGCCGAGCAGGTTGCCGGTGGCGACCGGGCGGCCGGCCGCGTCCGCCGCGTATTCCCGCAGGAAGACCTGGTGCGCGGCGTGCGAGGAGTACGTCTGGGAGTTGTCCACGAACGGCGTGTCGGTGTTCTTGGCGTCCTGGACGTCGTCCGCAGTGCCCAGCTGGCCGTCCGGGCCGGGCTGGTTAGCGGCGCGGGTCAGCGCCATGAACCGCATCGACGGCGCCACGTAGCGGGCATCGCCCGGCTTGGGGTCGTCGGCGTTGCCGGGGATCCGGTCCGCACCGGCGATCAGCGGGTCGTCGGCGCGGAGCGGCACGATGACCGAGCCGCCGCCCTTGACCGTGAGGTCGACGCCGTGGTCGAAGAACTGGCCGAAGAGCGTGAACCAGGAGTTGTACGGGGCGGACAGGCCCACGTCGGTGGTCACGTTCGGGATGAAGAGGGTCCCGTTCTCGGTGTCCGGGGTGGTGCTGCCAACCTGGGCGCGGACCGGGTTGCCGGCGGCCGCGACGGCGGCCGGGTTGTTCGCGGTCTGGTCGGCGATCAGGTTGCTGATCTGCCGCGGCCGGCTGTCCACGACGGTGTTGTTCGCGGTCTTGTCCGCGTACGTGGTCGGGAAGCTCGGGCTGCCGGGGCCGAAGAGCCCGGCCGGGGCGTTCTCACCCGCCCGGAAGTTCTTGTTGCCGAGGCGCGGGAAGATCTGGTCGGCGGCGCCGTACTTCTCCTGGCCCGCGGTGAGGTTGTTGCAGGAGCCGTCGACCGTGCGCAGGCCCATCGAGAGCAGCGGGCTGACCAGCTGGTTCGGGCCGTGGCCGAGCAGCGCACCGCACGGGCCGGTCTCGCTCGTCGTGTTGGCGACGTGCGCCTCGGCGATCTTGATCTGCTTCAGGATGTACGCCAGGTCGGCAGCGGTGACCGTGAAGCCGGACCCGACCGGAGCGGCCTGGGCGGGTGTGGCCATCAGGAACGTGGCGAGCAGCGAACTCAGCGCGATGCCGGGGCGGATCAGCCTCATGTGTTGTTCTCCTGGGGAGCGAAGGAAAACCGGAATTTCGTACATGTTGGCTTTTCCGCATTTGGTGTGACTCTCGTCATGCTGAGGCAAAGCTGAAGGGCCGCCCCGGCGTCGGGACGGCCCTTCAGGTTCTGTTGGTTCGTGAGGTCAGTGGTGTCCATGCGCCGGGATGTCGTTCAGGAACGGAATCCCGTTGGCGAGGTCCACCCCGGGTCCGGGCTGCGTCGCCGCGACCACTATCCGGTCGGGAGCCACCTTGGCGGCGCGGCCCATCGCGTCACGCACCGCAGCGATCGTGACGTCGCTCAGGATGGCGCCGAAGTAGTGCACGGTCAGCCCGGCCGGCTGCACCGTCGTCTGGTAGCGGCCCAGCGCGTCGGTCAGAATGCCCTCGGCGTCCTGGCGGTCGCGCACCGCGGCGGGTTTCATCCCGGCCGCCGGCATCACCGCGAACGTCAGGTCGTGGACGAGCACGGTCTGCGTCAGATAGAACGCGACGTCGGCCGGCTGGTAATCGCGCATGAACGCCTCGGCCTCGTGGACCGTCTTGCCCTCCGGCAGCACCATGGTGATCTCCGGCACCAGGTACGCCAGCATCTGCTCGTCGAACACCGCGAACGTCGCCTCGGTCAGCGAGCCCACCTTGCCCTTGCCCTTGGCCGCCGCGGTCAGCTCGGCGCGGATGTGTGCGCGGTCGGCGCCGCGTGCCGGATGGATCGCGATCGCCGCCCGCTTGCGCACCATCGCGCCGTCGAAGGTCGTCTCGGCATGCCCGTCGCCGGTGTCACCCTCGACGGCGACCGTCGTGACGGCGATCGGCTGGGGCGCGGCGGGCCAACGGACCGCCGC
>DASWMR010000527.1:0-1759 GCA_036399635.1 Actinoplanes sp.
GGGCTCGTTGAACGGCACGAAGACGACGTTGTCCTGGTACTTCGGGTCCAGCGTCTTGACCTGGTCCACCTGGGTGGCGATCTTCGCCTTGTACCCGTCCAGCTTCTCCTGCGGGGTGCTGCCCGGCCACTCGTACGGGAAGCCGCGGTAGATGTCGGTCATGTAGATGTAGACGTCGCCGTCGGTGCTGTCGGCCAGCGGCTGCACGACCTCCAGCGCGTCGGCGCCGGGGTGCTGCGGGCCGTCCTGCGCCTTGGTCGACACGGTGCGCAGGTGCATACCCTCGATCAGGTTGTTGGTCGGCACCCCGGCGCCGTAGAGCCCGTACAGCGTGCCGGACGCGCCGCCGTGGAACGCCCCGGTGCTCTTGCTGAGGTCGATCGTCATCTCGCCCTCGCGGATCACCGTGACCGTGGCCGTCACGGCGCGGCCGGCCGCCGTGCCGGTCACCTCGAAGGTGCCGCGCTGGGCGTACTGCGCCGAGTCAACGGCGGCCCAGGTGATCGGCAGGTCACGGTCGTAGCCGTCGGAGTATTGCGCGCGGACGGTGGCCGGCAGGGCGGGCGCGGTGCCGATGGTGGTGCGCACGTCGAAGGTGGTGGCCGAGATGCCGGTGACGGTCGGCGGGGTCACGCCGGCTGCCGCGGCGACCTGCTCGGCGGTGAGAGCGGCGCCGTAGACGCGGAAGTCGTCGACCGCGCCGTCGAAGAGCGGGTCCGGGAAGAAGGACTTGCCGATGAAGCCCGCCACGTCACCGCTGGTGGGCAGCAGATCGGCGGCGGACACCGTGGTGGCACCGGAGGTGATCTGCGCGCCGTCCAGATAGGAGGTGACCCGGTCAGCCGCGGTGTCGAGAGTGACGGTGAGCGTCTTCCACGCGTCCGCCGGCAGCGGCCCGTATCCCTTGATGTCCACACCGGTCGCCCCCGGCGCCCAGACGCCGGTCTGCACCCGGCCATCCCCGCTGTAGGGGGTGGTGAACAGGAAGCGGGTGTTGTCCTGGCCCAACGCGTAGATCCACTGCCAGGGTGCGGCGGTGCCGTCCCAGCGGACCCGGACCGAGACGGTGAGGTCGGTGCGGCCGTCGAGGACGGCGCGCGGCAGCGAGACGTACGCCCCGGTGGAGGTCGAGGCGCCACCCGGCAGCTGCAGGGCGTGCCCGCCGCCGGACCCGTCCACCACGGCGGCGGTGCTGCCGTTGACGAGCGTGCCGTCGAGCCCGTTGCCGGACCGGTCGGCGATCACCGTGCCGGCCGGGTCGTCCGCGTCGAAGTCGTAGGCGACCACCGGGGCGGGAACGTCGGCGGCGAGCGCGGCCCGCGCCGGTACCGCTGGAACTGCGCCGAGCAAGCCGGCCGCCAGCGCCGACAGGAGCCGGGCCCTGGACGATCTCATGACGTCTCCCGCAAATGGTGTGAGCGTTAACAAGGCGGTGGGCCGTTACATGCGTACAAGATGTAGAGGGGTTGCCGTGCCGCGCTGGCGGAGTGGCCGCGCGCGTCACCAAGCGATATCGCACCTGTCAGTGGGCGATTGCGGGTAGGTTACGCAACCTCAAGCAAGGACGTCAATCTTCCTGAGGCACGATTGGGAAAACCTTTTCCTGCGGCAGCGGCCGCAAGTTTTCTCGCGCCCAGGTTTTGTCGCACGCGGGTACCCCTCTGGCAGCTGCGGGAGTGGCACGATGCGGGTATGGGCCTGCTCGGCGGAAAGCACCCTCATCCACACCGGCCGGTGTGGACGCATCCGCTGCTGCGCG
>DASWMR010000528.1:0-14514 GCA_036399635.1 Actinoplanes sp.
ATGTTGAGCAGGAAGTCGCCGACCCGCATGGTGATCAGCGGAACCAGGATGATCCGGTACGGCTCGAGGGTGCCGGCACCCGCGCCCCACGCCAGGCGTAGCGGCAGCATGGTGGCGCCGAGCACGGCCACTGCGTACCACCCGGCCAGCCAGGCCGCGCCGAGCCGCCACCCGTCGGTTTCGCCCTGCCGCCGCAGCACCACCCAGCTCATGACCATGAGAACAAGACCCAGCGGCCCGAGAACGGGCAACGCCGGGACGTCAAGGTGACCGGTGGGCATCGCCTTCCACGGTACGTGACCATGCCCGGCCTGCCGAAGCATGCCCGCCCGGCTGCGCAGTCAGCAGTCAGTGCAGTCAGTGCAGTCAGTGCAGCCAGCCGTCCTTGCGGGCGATCCGGATCGCGTCCAGGCGGTTGCGGGCGCCGGTCTTCGAGATGACCGCGGACAGATAGTTGCGGACCGTTCCGCCGGACAGGTAGAGCCGGCCGGCGATCTCCTTCACCGAGTCGCCCTCGGCCGCGAGCCCGAGCACCTCCAGCTCGCGGGTGGTCAGCTCGCGGTCCGTGTTGAGCGAGACAGCCTGCAGCATCGGCGAGACGACCCGCTCGCCGGCCGCCAGCCGGCGCACCGAGTCGGCCAGCATCGCCGCGGACGCGTCCTTGAGCAGGAAGTTCAAGCCCGCGCTGCGGCGCCGCGGCGGGAGCATGCCACGCTTGCCCGGATCGCAGAGCAGCAGCAGGGCACAGGACGGGACGGCCGCGTGCAGCTCCGCGGCGAACGGGAGCACCTGACTGACCATGTACTCGGTATCGATGACGATCACCGTCGGCCACAGCTCGGCCGCCTGCCGGGTCAGGTCGCTGCCGAAGCGCAGCGCACCCACGTAGTGGATGTCGGGTTTGGCCTCGAGAAGCGCCCGGACCGGGACACCGAAATATCCGTCGTCTCGCACGACCGCGACCCGAATCATCATCCCGCCCGATGAGTACATGAGAGCTTCTTACCTCTCATGGGCGCGTCGGGGGCCGGCACACACGGAGCAATAGCCGATCAACCGAGTCGAATGCACCGGATCAGCGGGGCACCACCTTGGTCACCGCCCACTGCCGCCAGTTTTCCAGCTTGTGCTGGACCTGGGCGAGCTGATCGGCCACCGGGCCGGGCCCGGTCGAGCCGGGCGTGGTGCGGCCGGCCAGCGCCGACTCCACCGACAGCACCGCGCGCACCGACGGGTCGAGGTGCTGGCTGACCGTCTTGAGGTCGTCGTCGGTGAGGTCCTCGAGCTCGCAGCCCCGCTCCGAGCAGATTGCCACCAGCTTGCCGGTGATCTCGTGCGCCTCGCGGAACGGCACGTTCTTGCGGACCAGCCAGTCGGCGACCTCGGTGGCCAGTGAGAAGCCGACCGGCGCCGCCGCGGTCAGGCGGTCGACCCGGACAGTCATTGTGGAGATCATCCCGGCCAGGGCGGGCAGCAGGAGTTCCAGCGTCTCGATCGCATCGAAGACCGGCTCCTTGTCCTCCTGCATGTCCCGGTCGTAGGTCAGCGGCAGTCCCTTGAGCATGGTCAGCACCGCGACCAGGCCGCCGATCAGACGGCCGCTCTTGCCCCGGGCCAGCTCGGCGATGTCCGCGTTTTTCTTCTGCGGCATGATCGACGACCCGGTGGCGAACGCGTCGTCCAGCTCCACCCAGCCGAACTCGGTGGACGTCCACAGCACCACCTCCTCGCCGAGGCGGGACAGGTGCACGCCGGTCAGCGCGGTGATGAAGAGGAACTCGGCGACGAAGTCCCGGTCGGCGACGGCGTCCATCGAGTTCGCCGCGGGCGCCTTGAAGCCCAACTCCTTGGCCACCGCGGCCGGATCGAGCGGCAGCGACGAGCCGGCCAGCGCGCCGGAGCCGAGCGGCGACACCGCGGCCCGCTCGTCCCAGTCGCTGAGCCGGTCGAGGTCACGCAGCAGCGGCTGGACGTGGGCGAGCAGCCAGTGGCCGAAGCTGACCGGCTGGGCGTGCTGCACGTGGGTCAGGCCGGGCGCCGGGGTGTCCACGTGGCGGGCCGCCTGCTCGGTCAGCGCGTCGGCCAGCTCGACCAGCGCCGCGGCCACCCCGCGGGCGTGGTCGCGCAGGTAGAGCCGCAGGTCGGTGGCGACCTGGTCGTTGCGGGACCGGCCGGCCCGCAGCTTGCCGCCGAGCGTGCCGAGCCGTTCCAGCAGACCGCGTTCGAGCGCGGTGTGCACGTCCTCGTCCTCGACGGCCGGGCGGAACTCGCCGGTGACGCACGCCTGCTCGAGATCGTCCAGCGCGGCGAGCATCTGGCCCAGCTCGTCCGGGTCCAGCAGCCCGGCCGCGGCCAGCACCCGGGCGTGCGCCCGGGAGCCGAGCAGGTCGTACGGCGCGAGCCGCCAGTCGAACTGCACGCTGACGCTGAGCCGGGCGAGCGCCTCCGCCGGACCGCCGGCGAACCGGCCACCCCAGAGCCTCATCGGCTCATCGCTCTCCGACACGCCGTTTCCCCAATCTTGAAAACTCATATTTGACGCCTTCGGTGACCCTACCGTCGGGCTCAGTGGGCTGATCGCGCGGTCCGATAGAGTCGCCTGATGACCAGCCGCCCCCACATCGACCCGGCCAACAGCATCGATCTGGCCGGTGACGTGGTCGCCCTCACCCGCGCCCTCTGCGACATCCACTCGGTGAGCGGCGCCGAGAAGGAGATCGCCGACAAGGTCGAGGCGGCGCTGGGGCTCCATCCCCACCTCGAGGTGCTGCGCGACGGCGATGCGGTGGTGGCCCGCACCCACCTGGGCCGCCCGTTCCGGGTGCTGCTCGCCGGCCACCTCGACACCGTTCCGATCGCCGACAACCTGCCCACCACGCTGACCGGCGAGGGCGACGCCGAGGTCGTGCACGGCCGCGGCACCGTCGACATGAAGGCCGGCTGCGCGGTTTTCCTCAAGCTGGCCGCCGAGCTGGCCGCGCCGCGCCACGACGTGACCTACGTCTTCTACGACCATGAAGAGGTCGCCTCCCGGTTGAACGGTCTCGGTCGGCTCGTCCGCGAGCATCCCGAGTGGCTGGCGGCCGACTTCGCGATTCTCGGCGAGCCGTCGAATGCCTCCGTCGAGGGCGGCTGCCAGGGCACCATGCGGGTCAAGATCCGGGTGCCCGGGGTGGCCGCCCACCCAGCCCGGTCGTGGCGCGGGGTCAACGCGATCCACGGTGCCGGCGCCGTGCTGGACGTGCTGCGGGCGTACGAGCCGCGGCAGCCGGTGGTGGACGGCCTGCAGTACCGCGAGGGCCTCAACGCCGTGAAGATCTCCGGTGGCATCGCGGGCAACGTCATCCCCGACGAGTGCCTGGTGTGGGTCAACTACCGGTTCGCCCCCGATCGCAGCGGCGAGGAGGCCGAGGCGCACCTGCGCGAGCTGTTCGCCGGCTTCGAGCTGGAGGTCACCGACCTCGCCCCGGGCGCCCGGCCCGGCCTCGGCCACCCGGCCGCCCGCGAGTTCGTCGACACGGTCGGCGGCACGGTCACCGCCAAGCTGGGCTGGACCGACGTCGCCCGCTTCGCCGCGCTCGGCGTGCCCGCGGTCAACTTCGGGCCGGGCGACCCGCTGCTGGCGCACACCGACAACGAGCACTGCCCGACCCCCGCCATCCTCCAGAGCCTGGCCACCCTGCAGAAGTGGCTCGGCTGAGGGCGCGAGACGGCGGTCAGTCGCCGGGCTTCGCACCGTGCCCCGCCACCTGGGTGATCGCGCCGGGCATCGCGTACATGTGGGCGAACGCGCGGGCCTGCTCGCCGGTCCACAGTGACGAGCCGTAGCCGTAGACCACACCCTGGCGGGCGGCGGCGTCCAGCAGGCTGTACGGGCTGCGGCTGCCCAGCAGCACCACGTTGCCCTTCTGCAGGCGCACCCGCACGTCGCCGGTCACCCGGGTCTGGCTCGAGTCGAGGAAGGCCCGCAGGTCGTCCAGGATCGGGTCGTAGTAGACCGCCTCGTGCAACAGATCCCCGTACGAGGTGCCGAGCGTCGCCTTGGTCGCCTGCTGACGGTTGCTGAGTACCAGCCGCTCCAGCTCCCGGTGCGCGGCGATGAGGATCAGCATGCCGGGCGCCTCGAAGCCAACCCGAGCCAGGTTGCCGACCATGGTCGAGCCCATGTGGATGCCTCGGCCGACGCCGTGCGCCCCGCCGAGCTCGTTCAGGGCCTTGAGGATCGCGTAGTTCTCGGTGCCGCGCCCGGTGCCGGCGATCGGCGCGCCGTCCGGCGTGGTGCACGAGACGACCTCGCCGCGTTCGAACGAGAGCAGCAGTTCGACGCCCTCGGCCGGGGCCTCGTCGATCGACTTGGTGTACGTCCAGGCGCTCTCCGGCAGGTAGTCCCACGACCCGTACGTCTCGCCGCCGCCGATGGTCGTGCCGATCAGGCCCTCGTTGATCGAGTACGTGGTGGTCTTCGCACTCACCTCGAACCCGCGCTGGGTGAGGAAGTCGGTCTCCGCCTCGCGGGTGAGCCGCTCGTCGCGGATCGGCGTGATGATCTCCATCTGCGGGGCGAGAGCCCGGATCACCGCGTCGTAGCGGACGTGGTCGGCGCCGGCACCGGTGGAGCCGTGGCCGACTGCCTCGGCGCTGTTGTCCAGCGCGACCTGCACGACCTTCTCCGCCTGGATCATCCGCTCCGCGCCGACGCACGACGGGTAGCCGCCGTTGCGCAGGTAGTTGGCCTTGATCCCGTAGGTGATGACGCGTGCGTAGAGCTCCGCGCGAGCGTCGACGATGAAGTGTCCCGCCGAGCCGAGCTCCTCGGCCCGGGCCTTCACCGACTCGCCCTCGCCGCTGTGCAGGCCGCCCGTGTCGATGTTGGCGGTGAGGACCTCCCAGCCCTGCTCACGGAGCGAGACGAGGGCGTACGAGGTGTCCAGCCCACCGGAGAAGGCGAGAACGATCTTGCGCTTGGTCATGGTTGATTGATCCCAGGTAGTGGTGGACGGTTCTCAGGAGCTCAGAAATCTCAGGAGCGGGGAAGCTCGAGGATCGGGACGTACGTCTTGCCGCCGCTCATCAGGTGGCCGGGGGCGAGCACGTAGAACTCACTCTGCCCGGCCTCGATGGCCTTGTGCATGGCGCCCTGCCGCTCGTAGTCGAACGGATCGAGCAGGAAGCTGGGCTTGGCCGCGGCGGGCCCGGCCTGCGCGGCCGTGAAGTCGCTCTCGTAGACGAACGAGCCGGGCGAGGTGTGGAACGGCACGGTCGCGACCAGGATGCGCAGCGGGCCGAAGCGGGTGTGCACCTTGAGAGCGCTGTTGTCGTACTGGGTGACGCCGTCGAGCTTGCGGGCCCGGTAGGCGGACAGCGCCAGCGCCTTGGCGGCCTGGCCGAGGCCGACGGCGGGCATCAGCGACCACAGCGACCAACCGACCCAGGTGCCCGGGGCCGCACTCGGCGCCGCGCAGTAGCCGCCCACCGGCACCGGCCCGGTGTAGCCGCTCGCCTGCATGTTCAGCCGCACGGTCTGCAGGTGCCGCTTCACGTCGGTGTCGAAGCGGAACGTCGAGCGCTCCACCATCTCGGCGAACGCGGCCTGCGGCAGGCCGGCGATCACCGCGGCGGACGGCATCAGGATCAGATCGACCATCACCCACTGCGGCATCGGGATGCCCCGGTCGCCGAACGCGATGCCGTTGATCACGTTGAAGAGGTTCAGGAACTCCCGGGTGGACCAGCCCTTGTCGGCGGTGTCGGTGAAGTCGAGCCAGCTGAGCTTGTGCCCGTACGGGGTCTCGTTGAGGTGCTCGCGCAGCGTCTCGTTGGAGGCGAGGAAGAACTCCACCTGCTGGGCGGCAAGGCCCTGCACGTGGTCGGCGAAGTGCGGGAAGTGGACCTCGACCGGTACGTCGTTCACGAGCGACTCTCCTGCCTACAGATCTGGGCCGGCATGGCGGTATTCGGTACGGCTCCAACCGAGGAGCTTCTCCGCGAGCGCCGCGCCGGAGCCGTGACCGGTGTCCCGGGACACGACGAAGATCGTGTCGTCGCCGGCGATCGTGCCGACGACGTCGGTGAGCCCGGAGCGGTCCAGCGCGCTGGCCAGAAACTGCGCCGCCCCGGGCGGGGTGCGCAGCACCGCGATGTTGCCGCTGGCGTCCGCACCGGTGAGCAGCTCACGCAGCAGACGCAGCAGCCGGGCCGGTGCGGCCTCGGCGTCCCGCAACGGCCATTTGCCGTCCTCCGGGATGAGGTAGGCGCCGCTGACCTTGACGGCGCCGAGCTCCTCCAGGTCGCGGGAGAGTGTCGCCTGGGTGACCTGCACGCCGTCGCCGGCCAGCAGCTCGCCGAGCTCGGTCTGCGAGCGGACGGCCCGCTCCCGGACGAGCTCGACGATGCGGGCGTGCCGACCCGCGCGGGTCACCGGGGCGGTCATCGCGAGGTCGCGGACAGCAGCCAGGCCAACAGCGCCTTCTGCGCGTGCAGACGGTTCTCGGCCTGGTCGAAGACCGCGCTCTGCGGACCGTCCATCACCTCGTCGGTGATCTCCTCACCGCGGTGCGCGGGCAGGCAGTGCAGGACGATCGCGTCGGTTGCGGCGGTCTCGAGCAGCTTCTCGTTGACCTGATAGGGCCGGAACGGGGTGAGCCGGTCGAGCCCGTCGGTCTCCTGGCCCATCGACGTCCACGTGTCGGTGGCGAGCACGTGCACGCCGTCGGCCGCCTCGAACGGGTCACGCAGCACTTCGACCGAGCCGCCGGTCCACGCCGCGATCTCGGCGGCCCGGGCCACCACGACCGGCGCCGGGTCGAAGCCGGGCGGGCCGGCCACCCGTACGTGCATGCCCGCGGTCGCCCCGGCCAGCAGGTAGGAGTGCGCCATGTTGTTGGCGGCGTCCCCGACGTACGCGAGCTTGCGGCCCTGCGCCGTGCCCAGCCGCTCCCGGATGGTCAGCAGGTCGGCGAGCAGCTGGCAGGGGTGGAAGCCGTCGGTCAGCGCGTTGACCACCGGCACGTCGACGCGCGACGCCAGCTCGGTGAGCCGCTCGTCGCCGGTGGTCCGGAAGACCATCGCCGCCACGTAGCGGGAGACCACCCGGCCGGCGTCGGCCAGCGACTCGCCGCGCCCGAAGTGGGTGGCCTGGGTGTCCACGATCAACGGCTGGCCGCCGAGCTCGGCGATGCCGGCCTCGAAGGAGAGCCGGGTGCGCAGGCTGACCTTGTCGAAGAACACCGCGACCGAGCGCGGGCCGGCGAGCGGCCGGTAGCCGAACCGGTCCGCCTTCATCGCCGCGGCCAGGTCGAGGACGGCGCTCTGCTCCGGCGCGCTCAGGTCGTCGTCGCGCAGAAAATGCCGGGTCACCGCAGAGCCCGGCACCGCAGAGCCCGGCACCGCAGAGCCCGTCACCGCAGGGCCCGTCACCGCAGGGCTCCCAGCGCCGCGATGAGGGCGTCCGCCTGCTCGGCGCTGACGATCAGCGGCGGGGCCAGCCGGATGACGTCCGGCTGGGCGGCGTTGACCAGGAAGCCGGCCTCGCGCAGGGCGGCCGTCAGACGGGGCGCGGCCGCCTCGGTGAGCACGATGCCGAGTAGCAGGCCGGCCCCGCGCACGTGGCTGACGAGCGGGTGGTTCAGCCCCTCGATGCCGCGCCGCAGCTGCTCGCCGACCCGCTTGACGTGATCGAGCAGGCCCTCGCCGGCGACCGTCCGGATCACCGCGAGCGCGGCCGCGCAGGCGATCGGGTTGCCGCCGAAGGTGGTGCCGTGCGAGCCCGGGGTGAACAGCTCGGCGGCTGGGCCGAAGGCCAGGCAGGCGCCGATCGGCAAGCCACCGCCAAGGCCCTTGGCCAGGGTGATGATGTCGGGCTCGACACCCTCACTCTGATGGTGGAACCAGTGCCCGGTGCGGCCGATGCCGGTCTGCACTTCGTCGAGCACCAGCAGGGCGCCATTGCGGGTGCAGATCTCGCGGGCGCCGCTGAGATAGCCGGCGGGCGGGACGAGCACGCCGCTCTCGCCCTGGATCGGCTCCAGGATGACCATCGCGGTCTGCGGGCCGACCGCCGCGTCGAGCGCCGCGAGGTCGCCGAAGTCGACGTGCGTCACCTCGCCGGGCAGCGGGCGAAACGGGTCCGCCTTGGCCGGCTGGCCGGTGAGCGCCAGCGCGCCCATGGTGCGCCCGTGGAAGGCGCCGTTGGTGGCGACCGCCTGGGTGCGGCCGGTCAGCCGGGACAGCTTGAAAGCGGCCTCGTTCGCCTCGGCGCCGGAGTTGCCGAAGATCACCCGGCCGGACCGGCCGGCCAGCGTGAGCAGCAGGTCGGCCAGCGTGACGGCGGGCTCGGAGATGAACAGATTGGAGACGTGCCCGAGCGTGCCGATCTGCTGGGTGACGGCCGCGACCACGGCCGGGTGGGCGTGGCCGAGCGCGTTCACCGCGATGCCGCCGAGGAAGTCGACGTACTGCTTGCCATCCTCGTCGGTGACGACCGCGCCCTCGCCGCGGACCAGGGCGGTCTGCGGGGTCCCGTAGTTGTTCATCATCGTCTGCGACCAGCGGTCGATGAGAGAGGTCATGCTTCTACTTCCGTTCAAGGGTGGTGGTGGGGCGGTTGGATGCGGGGACCACCATTGTTCCGATTCCTTCCGGGGTGAAGACTTCGAGGAGCGTGGAGTGCGGGACGCGACCGTCCACGATGTGCGCGGCGGGCACCCCGCCGCGCACCGCCCGCAGGCAGGCCTCCATCTTCGGGATCATGCCGGCCGCCAGGCGGGGCAGCAGCTTCGCCAGCTCGTCGGCGTCGATGCTGGAGGTCAGCGACGTCGTGTCCGGCCAGTCGGTGTAGAGGCCGGGCACGTCGGTCAGCACCACCAGCTTGCGGGCACCCAGCGCCTCCGCGAGGGCCGCCGCGGCGGTGTCGGCGTTGCCGGTGTGCAGCACGCCCGCGGCGTCCGGTGCGACCGTGGCGATCACCGGGATGCGACCGGCCGCGATCAGGTCGTCGACCGCCGAGGTGTCCACGTGGTCGACGTCGCCGACCCGGCCGAGGTCGACCTCTTCGCCGTCGACCAGCGCGGTGCGACGCACCGCGGTGAACAGCTTGGCGTCCTCGCCGGAGAGCCCGACCGCGAACGGGCCGTGCTGGTTGATCAGCCCGACCAGCTCCCGGCCGACCTGGCCGGTGAGTACCATCCGGACCACGTCCATCGCCTCCGGCGTGGTGACCCGCAGGCCGCCGCGGAACTCCGACTCGATGCCCAGTCTGGTCAGCATCCGGTTGATCTGCGGGCCGCCGCCGTGCACCACCACCGGCCGGATCCCGGCGTAGCGCAGGAACACCATGTCCTCCGCGAACGCCTGCTGCAGCTCCGGGTTGATCATGGCGTTGCCGCCGTACTTGATCACGACGGTGGCGCCGTGGAACCGCTCCAGCCAGGGCAGCGCCTCGATCAGGACGCCGGCCTTCTCCACCGGGGTCACGACGAGTACGCTGAGTTCTCGTGCACGTAGGCGTGCGACAGATCGGTGGTCCAGATCGTCGCGTCCATCTCGCCCTCGCGCAGGTTCACGGTGATCCGCACGTCCCGCCCGGTCAGGTCGACCTTGGACCGGTCCTCGGCCGCGGCGCCACCCTTGCAGATCCACACGCCGTTGATCGCCACATCCACCCGGTCCGGCTCGAACGCGGCCGCGGTGGTGCCCACCGCCGCGAGGATCCGGCCCCAGTTCGGGTCGTTGCCGAACAACGCGGTCTTGACCAGGCTGTTGCGCGCCACCGACCGGCCGACCTCGACCGCGTCCGCCTCGCTGGCCGCGCCGCACACCTCGATCGCGACGTGCTTGGTCGCGCCCTCGGCATCGGCGATCAGCTGCTGGGCCAGGTCGTGGCAGACCGCGGTGACCGCCGCGGTCAGCTCGGCCGGCGACGGCTGCACGTCGGAGGCGCCGCTCGCCAGCAGCAGCACGGTGTCGTTGGTGGACATGCAGCCGTCCGCGTCGATCCGGTCGAACGTCGTACGGGTGGCCTCGCGCAGGGCCGCGTCCAGCACCTCGTTGCCGGCCGAGGCGTCGGTGGTGAGCACCACCAGCATGGTGGCCAGCGCCGGCGCGAGCATGCCCGCGCCCTTGGCGATCCCGCCCACCGACCAGCCGTCCCCGGTGACCACCGCGTTCTTGGCGACGCTGTCGGTCGTCCTGATCGCCTCGGCTGCGCGCGGCCCGCCGTCGGTGGCCAGCGCCTTGCCGGCCGCGGTGACACCGGGCAGCAGCTTGTCCATCGGCAGCAGCTCGCCGATCAGGCCGGTCGAGCAGACCGCCACGTCGCCGGCGCCGACCAGCTGCGGCCGGGTGCCGCCGCGCAGCACGGCCGCGGTGTGCTCGGCGGTGGCGTGCGTGTCGCGGAAGCCCTGGGTGCCGGTGCAGGCGTTCGCCCCGCCGGAGTTGAGGATGACTGCGCGCACGACGCCGCCCTTGAGCACCTGCTGGCTCCAGAGCACCGGCGCCGCCTTCACCCGGTTGCCGGTGAAGACGCCGGCAGCGGTGAAGTCGGGCCCGTCGTTGACGATCAGGGCGACGTCCGGATCGCCGGTGGACTTGAGGCCGGCGGCGACACCGGCGGCGCGGAACCCGCGCGGGTGGGTGACGGTCACGGTGCGACTCCGAACGGGGACAGGCCCATCGTCTCGGGCAGGCCGGACATGAGGTTGGCGCACTGCACGGCCTGGCCGGCGGCACCCTTGCCGAGGTTGTCGAGCGCGCTGAGCACCACCAGCCGGCCGGAGTCGATGTCGACGGTGGCCTGCAGGTGACACGAGTTGGAGCCGGCGGTAGCGGCGGTGTGCGGCCACTGCGCGGCGGGCAGCACGTGCACGAACGGCTCCCCGGCGTACGCCTCGCGGAGCACCTCGGCGGGGTCGCCCGCCCGCAGTGCACGCGCGGTGACGGTCGCGAGGATGCCGCGTGGCATCGGGGCCAGCACCGGCGTCATCGAGAGTGAGGTGGCACCGGTCGCCTGCTTGATCTCCGGCACGTGCTGGTGCGCACCCACCTTGTACGGCGAGAGGTCGCCCATCACCTCGCTGCCCAGCAGGTTCACCT
This sequence comes from Actinoplanes sp., assembly GCA_036399635.1. Classification (GTDB taxonomy): domain Bacteria; phylum Actinomycetota; class Actinomycetes; order Mycobacteriales; family Micromonosporaceae; genus Actinoplanes. Next base: position 11,089 of record DASWMR010000528.1, read on the forward strand.
TGGCACTGCGGCCCGCACCGGACGTGCCGGAGCTGGCCACCACGACCACGTCGGCCGGGTCGGCGAGGCCCGCGGCGATCAGCGGAGCGAGCGCGAGAGTAATGGTGGCCGCATAACAACCCGTGTTGGCCACCCGGCCGGACGACTTGATCAGCTCCCGTTGGCCGGGCAGCTCGGGCAGTCCGTAGGTCCACGTGCCGGCGTGCACGCCACCGTAGTAGCGCTCCCACAGCGCGGCGTCGGCGAGCCGGAAGTCGGCACCGAGATCCACCACCTTCACCGCATCCGGCAGCTGCGCCGCGAGCGCCGCCGACTGCCCGTGCGGCAGGGCCAGGAAGACCAGATCGGCGTCGCTCAGAGTGGCCGCGTCGGTCGCGCCGAGCGTCAGGTCGAGACCGGCCAACTGCGGGTGTACGGCGGTGACGTGCGCACCCGCCTGCGCGTGTGCGGTGGCCGCCACCAGGTCGAACTCCTGGTGCCCGGCGAGCAGGCGCAACAGCTCGCCCCCCGCGTATCCACTGGCCCCCGCGACCGCAACCCGGATCCCCATACCAACCTCCGTATGACTATGCACCAGACCGTATCAACCCCCAGTCCACCGAAGCAACCGCATTCACCCGTGGCGCCGGTCATGCTTTCGCGCTGCCTCTCCGGCCGCCTCGTAGATGAGATCACCCGAGTCGGCGGTCCGCCCCGCTTTCGCCGTCCCGGTTAGAATCGCCGAACCCTTGCGGCCCGCTGCCGTCGTGCCGACCGGAGGCATCCGTGCCCGCTGAAGATCCGTACACCGACCCGTCGCTCTCCCTCGATCAGCGCGTCGATGACCTGCTGGGCCGGATGACGCTGCCCGAGAAGGTCGGGCAGATGCTCCAGCTGGACGCCCGGGGTGATCTTCCGGCGATCGTCGGCGACCAGTTCGCCGGTTCCATCCTGCATACCTCGCCGGCCAAGATGCTGGAGGCGATCGAGCTCGTCGCCCGCACCCGGCTGCGGATCCCGCTGTTGACCGCGGACGACTGCATCCACGGGCACTCGTTCTGGCCCGGCGCGACAATCTTTCCGACCCAGCTGGCGATGGCCGCGACCTGGGACGCCGCCCTGGTCGAGCGGGTCGCCCGGGTCACCGCCGTCGAGGTCGCCGCGACCGGCCTGCACTGGACCTTCTCCCCCGTCCTGTGCATCGCCCGCGACCTGCGCTGGGGCCGGGTCGACGAGACGTTCGGCGAGGACCCGTTCCTGATCGGCGAGCTGGGCTCGGCGATGATCCGCGGCTACCAGGGCGACGGGCTCGCCGACCCGACAGCGATCCTGGCTACCGCGAAGCACTTCGCCGGCTACTCCGAGACACAGGGCGGCCGGGACGCCAGCGAGGCCGATCTCAGCCCGCGCAAGCTGCGCTCCTGGTTCCTGCCGCCATTCGAGCGGGCCGCCCGGGAGGGTTGCCGGGTCTTCATGCTGGGCTACCAGTCGATGGACGGCGTGCCGATCACCGCGAACCGGTGGCTGCTCAACGACGTACTGAAAGAAGAGTGGGGTTTCGCCGGCACGCTCGTCACCGACTGGGACAACGTCGGCCGGATGGTGTGGGAGCAGCGGGTCTGCGCCGACCACGCGGAGGCCGCCGCGGCCGCCGTCCGGGCCGGCAACGACATGGTGATGACCACCCCCGACTTCTTCGCCGGCGCCCAGGAGGCGGTCGCCCGCGGCCTGCTCACCGAGGCCGAGATCGACGCCGCGGTCCGTCGCATTCTGCGGCTGAAATTCGAGCTCGGCCTCTTCGAGAACCCGCGGGCGCCGGATCAGGAACGCCAGCGCGCGGTCATCGGCGCACCCGCACACGCCGAGCTCAACCTCGACGTGGCCCGCCGGTCGCTGGTCCTGCTGCGCAACGACGGCACGCTCCCGCTCGACCGAGCCGCCCGGTTCCGCCGGATAGCCGTGCTCGGCCCCAATGCCGACGACCCGTCCGCCCAGCTCGGCGACTGGGCCGGCGACTCCGGTCAGGTCGACTGGATGCCCGACGGGCATCCGCGCGAGATGATCGAGACGGTGCTCGACGGGTTCCGCGCGGTGGCGCCGCACGCCTGGGACATCCACCACGCCCGCGGTGCCGCCATCGAGCGGCCGGTGCCCGACCCGGCCGGCGCGACGTACCCCGACGGGCAGCCGCGGCCACCGGTGTTCCGGGCCGCGCCGGTCGACCGGCACCTGATCGAGATCGCCCGGGACAAGGCGATCCGGGCCGACTACGCGGTGGTGGTGGTCGGCGACACGGTCAACCTGACCGGCGAGAGCAAGTCGACCGCCACGCTGGAGCTGCAGGGCGGCCAGATCGCGCTGCTCGACACGATCGCCGCCACCAAGACCCCGATGATCGTCATCCTGATCAACTCGAAGCCGTGCGTGCTGCCCGAGTCGGCGCTCAGCGCGGCCGCGATCGTGCAGGCCTTCAACCCCGGCATGCGCGGCGGCCGGGCGATCGCCGAGCTGATCCTCGGCCTCATCGAGCCGAGCGGCCGGATGCCGCTGTCCGTGCCCCGGCACGTCGGCCAGCAGCCGGTCTACTACAACCAGATCCGCGGCCAGCACGGCACCCGATATGCCGACCTGACCCAGGAACCGCTGTTCGTCTTCGGCGAGGGCCTTTCCTACAGCCAGGTCTCGTACGCCGACCTGGCAGTCACGGTTGCGGCGGAGGTCATCCACGCGGAGGTCACGCTCACGAACACCGGGGATCGGCCCGCGGTCGAGACCGTGCAGGCCTACGTCAGCGACCTGGTCACCAGCGCCACCTGGGCGGCGCGCGAGCTGAAGGCGTACCGCCAACTGACCGTGCCGCCGCACGCGACCGTCCGGATGTCGCTGGAGGTGCCGGTGGCCTCCTGCTCGCTGGTGACCGCGGACGGCCGGCGGGTGGTCGAGCCGGGCGACTTCGAGCTGCTGGTCGGGCCGAGCTCGCGGGAGAGCGACCTGCTCCGGGCCGGCTTCCGCCTCCCCGACGAGCCGGGCACCGCCGCTGACCTGCAAAATCCGGCCACCTGACCGATCGGCGGCGTTGACCCGGGCTGGCACGATCGGCGGGTGACCATCCTGACTCGCGCAGCCCAGCGCCTGCGCCGCACGCTCTTGGTGCCGCCGCGCCGGTGGTTCCGCCGGGTCATCGCGGCGGGCGCGCTCGGCGTGGCATTGGCGGTGCTCACCATGGCCGGCAGTGCCCTCTGGATCAAGGGCAAGAGCAGCGGGCACACGTACGCCGAGACGACCGTCCCGAACGCACCGGTGGCGCTGGTGCTCGGCGCCCAGGTCTACGACGGCGGGGTTCCGTCACCGTTCCTGGCCGCCCGGCTGGAGATCGCGCGGCAGCTGCTCGTCACCGGCAAGGTGCAGGCGATCCTGGTGTCCGGCGACCACGGCCGCTGGGAGTAC
>DASWMR010000529.1:0-11185 GCA_036399635.1 Actinoplanes sp.
TGCGTATTGGTGAGCAGAGCAAGGGTGGACGGAGCGGCTTCTCTAACAGGCTTCTGACACAGGGCTTACGGCAGGGCTGGTGCGACGGGGACCAGGGCGACGGTGATGTTGTCTGCGCCGCCGGCCATGTTCGCGAACTCGGTGAGCGCCCGCGCCGCCTCGACAAGCGTGCCCTGCTCGCGCAAGGCGGCACGGACCGTCTCGCCGAACGCGAGCGGGTCGGTCAGGTAGTTCCACAGGCCGTCGCTGCACAGCACCAGATGCCCGGCCAGCTCGACGGTGAACTCGCCGATCCGCGGCGGCACCGGGCCGGCGTCCGCGCCGAGCCAGGCGGTGATCGCGTGCGCCTTCGGGTCGCGCATCGCCACCTGCGGGTCGGCGCCGAGCGTGATCACGTGGGTGGCCCAGGAGTCGTCCTCGGTGAGTTGCTCGGCCGGCCCGTCCGCGGGCAGCCAGTAGGCCCGGCTGTCGCCGACCCAGCCGACTGTCACGTCCGCGCCCCGCACGGCGGCCGCCACGATCGTGCAGGCCGGGTTGGAGGATTGCCGGCGGGGGTCGCCGCCGGCCGCCAGCGCGGCCACCGACTCCTTGGCCGCGACGATCGCCGCGGCCACGTCGGCGTCGGCGGCCAGCAGAGCGCCGGCCGTCTCCGCGGCCGCCTCGGAGGCCACGTCCGGGTCGAACGACGAGGACACCCCGTCGCAGACCACCACGTCGATCTCGCCGGCCCGGGTGGCCAGCCACATCGCGTCCTCGTTGCGGTGGTGTCGCAGCCCGCGGTCGGTGACCGCGGCGGCCACCGGGCCGCCGTCGATCTCCAGGTGGTCGCGCGGCCGGGCGGCGAGGATGCCGCAGTGCCCGCAGTAGCCGTCGGTGCCCACCGCGCCCGGGGTACCGCAGCTCGGGCAGGCCGGCTCGCCGCTGAGCTGCCGCCCGCAGGCCTCGCAGAAGGCAGCCCCGGCGGCGCGCTCGTCGGCGCACGACGCACAGTCAGTCATCGTCATGGTGCCGCCTTCCGGTGATGTGGCGGTAAGGGGCCGAGTATGCGCGTCCGGCGGCCGGGTCGGCAGCTCCGGGTGCCCGGTTCGCCGCGCCGTTCGGCGGATTGGCGGGCCGTCATGTGCGGGTCCGGGGGCGGGCGGCGTTCGCGAGATCGACCAGGCGGATCCGCTCGGGCCCGTGCGCCGACCGGGCCATCTCGCGGTACGCATCCTCCAGCGCGAACCGGACGTCGCGTTCGGTGATCCGGCCGCTGCGTGCCGCACCCAGCACGGCTGCCGGCAGCGTCGCGCCGGCGGTCAGACCGCGCAGCGCCTCCGCCAGCAGTTCCGCCCGCAGCGCCGCGAGCTGGGCCGCCTCGATCTCCAGCCGCTCGATCAGGGCGGCCGCGGCGGCGAGCGAGGCGACGTCGGTGGCCGCCGACGGGTGCGCCTGCACCAGCGCGCGCACCGCGCCGACCTGCGAGCTGCGGTAGGCCGACGAGGTGCCGGGCACCCGGTTGTACGCCTCCACGGCCCCGTCGCGGTCGCCGGTGTGCAGCCGGCAACGGGCCAGCCCGGCCGCCGCCGTGGTGTATGCCGGGTCAGTTTGGCTCACCACGTCGTAGTGCGCGGCCGCCCCGGCCGGGTTTCCGGCCAGCTCCAGGGCCAGGCCGAGGGCGAGTTGCGGCGCGAGCTCGCCGGGCAGCGCCGACCAGACCGCGTCGAACTGCGCGGCGGCGCGCGGGAACTGCGCGGTGGCGAGTGCCAGCAGCCCGTCGTACCAGGCCACCCGCCAGTCGGCGCCATCGGTGGCGAGCAGAGTGTCGCGCGCCGCGGTCGCCTTGTCGAACGACCCTTGCTGGGTACCCAGGTCGATCTCCGCCCGGAACGCCCGCAGGCGCACCTCGAGCGTCGAGGACGGCGCGGTCTTCAGCAGTTCCAGGACCTCGGCCGGCTCGGTGACGGTGACCGAGGCCAGGAACGCGGCCGCCTCGTCGGTCAGGTCGATCATCGGGGTGGGCAGGTCCGGCCAGCGCGGCGCCTCGGCCTTGAGGTCGGTGCGCAACTCGCCGGTGAACTGCCGGGAGGTGGCCGGGCGGGGCTTGCCGTCGGTCGTCGCCAGCACCTGTCGCAGCACGCCGAGCATCTGCTCGGACATCTCGGTGGCGTCGACGAAACGGTCGGCCGGATCGGCGCGGGTGGCCCGCACCAGTAGCCGGTGGAACGACTCGAACCGGCGGTACACATCGACCTCGCCGCGGTCCGGCAGGCTGTCGGCGAACGTGCTCTGGTAGCCGCGGAAGTCGGTGGTGAGCACCGCGAGCGTCCGCCCGATGGTGTAGAGGTCTGAGGCGATCGACGGCCCGGCGGTGGCCATCTCCGGCGCCTGGTAGCCGACCGTGCCGTAGATCGCGGCGGTCAGATCGTCGACGTGCACGACGCCGCCGAGGTCGATGAGGCGCATCTGGTCGCCGGACTGGATCACGTTGTCCGGCTTGAAGTCGCAGAAGATCAACCCGCGGTCGTGCAGGTAGGCGAAGGCCGGCATGATCTCCAGGACGTACGCGAGTGCCTGGTCGACCGGGAGCGGGTCCGACCGGCCGCCGTTCGCCGCGATCCGGTCCTTGAGGATGCTCTTGAGCGACTTCCCGCCGACGAACTCCATCACGATGTAGCCGGCGCCGTCGTGCTCCACGAAGTTGTAGATCTTGACGATGTTCGGGTGCTCGACCTCGGCCAGGAAGCGCCGTTCCGCCACCGCCGCCGCCAGGGCGTCCTCGTCGCCCGCGTTCAGCAGGCCCTTGAGCACCACCCACCGGTCCGAGACGTTCTTGTCGGTGGCGAGGTAGATCCACCCGAGGCCGCCGTGCGCGAGCGCGCCGACCACCTCGTACTGCCCGCCGACCAGATCACCCTTGCCGAGCTTCGGGGTGAAGTTGAACTGCTCCCCGCAGGAGGGGCAGAAGCCGGCGGTACGCCCGGTCCGCTCGCCCCGGGTGCGGCCCACCGGGTTGCCGCACTTCGCGCAGAACCGCTTGTCCTCGGGCACTTCGGCGACCGCCATCAGCGCGGTCGCCGGGTCGGCCCGCTCCATCGGCACCACGTCGACAAGCCCACCGCCGAAGCGGCGCCGGGAGCCGGTGCGGGAGCTGCCCCGACGTCCGCTTCCGGTGGTATGCGTGGAGAGCGCGGCCGTCCGTGCCGAGGGCGACGTCGAGGCCGTTGCGGCGCGCTGCCCGGGCGGCCTCGACGTCGTGCCGCCGCCCACCGGAGCGAGCCTCGCAGCGGAAGCCGATGTCGCCGCCGCAGCTCTTGCCGGCGCTGCCTTCGGGGCCATGCCGCAGGTGTCGCAGTAGCCGTCCTCGATGGTGCCGGGGCAGTTGCGTTTGCACGTCATCGGCCGTTCCTCGCGATCGTGGCGGTGAGCGCATCCTGATAGGCGTTGACGGCGGCGCGCGCCGCCGCCAGGTCGCACGGCGCGGTGTAGAGCACGTCCCGGGCCGCGTCGGCCAGCGACCACAGGTCGCCGCTCTCGCCGAGCCCGCGGCGCAGTGCCTTGGCCCGGTAGGCGTCGAGCCGCCCGCGTAGTTCGTTGCGCTCGGCCAGCAGCGCGGCGTTGCGGGCGGCGGCGGCCCGCAGCGCGGCCACCCGCTCCCGCGCCTGCCGGGTCCACTCGGACAGCCGCGGGCTGATCAGCGCCCAGTGCCCGGCGGCCGCGAGCGCGTCGATCGCGGCCAGGTCGGGCCGCAGGTCCGCGCCGCGGACGGTGGCGATCTCCGGAGCCGCGAACCGGTCGGCCACGGCGACCTCCGCGGCCTGCGCGACCTGGCCGGCCTGCGCCACCTCGGCGGCCAGCCGGTGCGCGTCGGCCAGCCGCTGGGTGAGGGCTTCGCGCAGCTCCGCGGCCGAGGTGCGCTCGGCGTCGGCCCGCGCCACCAGGTCGCGTACGCCGGACAGCTCGCTCTCGCCGGCACCGAGGGGATCGCCGGCCAGCCGCGAGGTGAAGGCGGTCAACCGGCGGCCGGCTTCGTCGATGGTGGCGGTGTCGCAGCCCGCCGCCCGGGTCAGGGCGCGCACGTTGTCCAGCGCTGCGGCCGTGTCCGCGGCGGCCGGCATCAGCCGGTGCCACGCGTCGCCGGCCCGGGTCACCACGGTCACCGCCGTGGCGAAGGCGTCCTCCATCGCCGCGAGCAGCTCACCCGGCGTACACGTCGTGCTGATCTGCCCCGCGCCGAGCAGTCCCCGCTGGGCCAGCGGCACGACGGTGGTGGAGAGCAGGACCGATTTGCCCAGCATCTCGTGGACGAACGCGGCCCGGTCGGTGTCGCTGAGCCGGCGTTGCTCCCGCAGCGAGCGCGCGCGGGTGATCAGATCGGTCAGCAGGCGGTACCCGTCCCACAGCTGGGTCAACGCCGCCGTCGCCGCCGCCCACTCGGCCGCGGTCGTGCCGGTCAGCGCGGTCTTGTCCAGCTCCTGGCGGGCCGGGTTGCCGTCCAGCTCGACCAGGTTGGCGGCGATGGCGGTGACCGCGGCCTCCAGGCGGAGCAGCTCGGCCTCGGCCGGCGCGATCGGGGGCGCGGTCATCGATACTGGGCCACGGGCGGCTTCGGCGCCGGGCCGAACGCGCCGAGCCACCGGTTGTAAGTGGCGGTCCAGGTGCCGTTCGCCCGGTTCCGCTCCAGCACCTGGTTGACGAAGCGGGTGAACTCGGGATGCTGCTGGGAGATGGCCATCCCGTACGGCTCCTCGGTGAAGCGGCGGCCGACCACCCGGGCGTACGGGTCCTGCGCCGCCATCCCGGCCAGGATCGTGTCGTCGGTGGAGATCGCGTCGACCTGGTTCTGCTGGAACGCGACAAGGCAGTCGCCGAACGCGGGCATGGCGACCGCGACCGGCTTGCTCGGTCGCTTGCCGATGTTGTCGAACGAGGTCGAGCCGGCCGCCGAGCAGACCTTCTTTCCGCCCAGGTCGTCGATGCTCTTCGCGGTCGACCCGCTGGAGACCAGCACCTTCTGCCCGGCCTCGTAGTAGATGCTGGAGAAGTCGACGTCCGTCCACCGTGCACAGTTCGCGGTCATCGTGTCGGCGACGACGTCGACCGAGCCGTCGCGGGCGGAGCTGACCCGCGCGTCGTACCCGATGACCTTGATCTGGATCTTGTTCGGATCGCCGAAGATGGCCGCGGCGAGTTGCCGGCCCATGTCGACGTCGAAGCCCTCGACCGCGCCGGTGAGCGGGTTGCGTGAGCTGAACAGCAGGGTGTCCTGGCTGGTGCCGAGGATCAGCCGGCCGCGCTTCTGGATTTCGGCCATGTAGCTGCCGGCCGGCATCCGGCCCGCCGCCGGGAGTGCGCCGACCGGCCGCCGGCTGGCCCGCGGATTGCAGGACGTGTCCGGCACGGCCTTTCCGGCCTGCGGCGAGGCGTTTCCGGTTGGCGGCTGTCGCGACGCATCGGGGAGCGGCGACGAATCGGCGGCACAGCCGGCCAGAGCGAGGGCGGCGATGGCGGCGGTCATGACCGCGATGCCTGCGTGGGTACGCATCAGCGGTACTCCTCCAGCCGGGCGCGGATGCCGGCAGCGGCCAGCGCGCAGATGATCAGGGCGAACAGCGGGCCCAGCACGGTGAGCAACCCGAGGCCGTTGCCCGCCGACCGGACCTCCGCGGCGAAGACCGCCTTGCGGTCGGTGATGCCGTCGTCGAGCCCGCTGCGTACGGTCTCGAAGGCCTTGGTCGTCGCCGGCCCGATCGCCAGGTCGACCGCGCCCTCGTAGTCACCGTTGTCGTCCCGCTCGCGGATCTGTTTGTGCACGTCGGCGTACGTCTTGACGGCGGGCGCCAGAGCGGGCGGGACGGTGTCGCCGAGCTTGCCCAGGTTGCCGGCCGCACGCTGTTCGTAGCTGTCGTCGCTGCCCCGCGCGACAAGCGTCAACGCCTCGTCGGCGCGGATCTGCAGGGCCAGAATGCGCGCCTCGGCGAGCCGACCGGCTGGCGCGGAACCGTCCCGCTCGGCCCGGTGCAGGTGGGCGTTCTGCCCGATCAGGATGCCGGCGGCGCCGAGCGCGAGCAGTGCGGTGAGCCCGGTGGCGGCGACCAGCGGCAGATTGAACGTGCGGTGCGTGGCGCGGCTCAGGTAGCGCTGCGCACCGAGCAGGGCGGCGAGCAGCACCGCCGACAGCAGGGCGAACAGCACGACCCAGGTGATGCTCGCGGCCTCGGAGTAGCCGTCGTCGACCTCGTCCTCGGCCAGCCGGTAGAGCTGCTGCGCCTGCACCAGCAGGGTGTCCCGGTTGAGGCGGGAGGCGGCCGCCAGGTAGGAGGCGCCGACCGGCAGTCCCTGCCGGTTGTCGGCGCGGGCCGTCGCGACCAGGGCGGAATACCGGGTGACCCCGGCCGCGAGGTCACCGACCGCGCCGGCGGTGGCGCTGCCCTCGGGCGTACGCCGCGCGGCCGAACTGAGCGCGGTGGTGGCCCGGGTCAGGTCATCGTCGTAGCGTTGGGTCAACGCGACCGGTTCCAACCCGCCGGCGAGGAAGGCCTGCGCCGCCGTGGTGTCGGCGTCGGCCAGCGCCGAATAGATCGTCTCGGCCTCGGCCAGCAGCGGCTGGGCGCGCCCGCCGAGGTCGCCGGCGCCGGCCCGGGCGGACCCCCCGGTGAGCCCGGCGACCAGACCGGTGAGCAGCGACAGCCCGATCAGCGTGGCCAGGATGAGCTGCAACCGGCCCGGCGACGAGTATCGGAGCCCGCCGATCCGCCGCAACGCCCCCGGCGCCGGCCGAGCCACCAAGGCTGTGCTCAAGCTTCCTCCGTCGCCGGTCCCCGTTGTCTGCCGCGTCCGCGGTGACGGTTTCACTGTGCGGTACGACCGCAAGTGATCACGTCGCTGCGCCGGGCCGGGCGAGTCTATGGGCGGCGGGCGCCCGGCGGGTCCTCCGCCGGGCTGGAATCGGTGCTACGTCAGGGCGCGCTTGAGCAGCTTGCCGGTGGCGGTCATCGGCAGCGACTCGACGATGCTGACCACGCGGGGGTATTTGTACGCCGCCATCTGCTCCCTACCCCAGGCGAGCAGCTCCTCCTCGGTCGCGGTGACACCCGGCTTGAGGATGACGAATGCCTTGATCTCCTCGCCGTGGCTCGGATGCGGCACCCCGATGACCGCGGCGAGCGACACCGCCTCGTGCGTGATCAGCACCTCCTCGATCTCCCGCGGGTAGACGTTGAACCCGCCCCGGATGATCATGTCTTTGGCCCGGTCGACGATGTAGTAGTGCCCGTCGGAGTCGCGCTTGCCCAGGTCGCCGGTGCGGAACCAGCCGTCCCGCATGACCTCGGCGGTCGCCTCGGGGCGGTGGTAGTAGCCGCGCATGATGTTGTGGCCGCGGATCGCGATCTCGCCGATGGCGTCCGGCCCGTCGACGGTCTGCCACGACTCGTCGATCAGCTTCAGCTCGACGCCCCAGATCGGGACGCCGATCGAGCCCGGCCGCGGCTCGCCGTGCGGATCGCTGAACGTCGCCACCGGCGAGGTCTCGGACAACCCGTACCCCTCCAGGATGGTGACCCCGAAGCGTTCCCGCACCTCCCGGATGATCTCGACGGGGAGGCTTGACCCGCCGGAGACCGCGACCCGCATGTTCCCGGCGATCCGCTGCACGTCCACGTCCTCGGTGAGCGCGTTGAGCAGCCCCCAGTACATGGTCGGCACGCCGGCGAAGAACGTCACGTTCTCTTCCTGCAGCAGTCGCACGGCGGCGGTCGCGTCGAACCGCGGGAGCAGCACGAGCGTCGAGGCACTGGCGAAACCGGCGTTCATGTTCACCGTCGAGCCGAACGAGTGGAACAGCGGCAGCGCCAGCAGGTGCGTGTCGGTCCCCGGCACCGAGCCGAACAGCCGGTTGCAGGTGAGCGCGTTCAGCACCAGGTTCGAGTGCGACAGCTCGGCGCCCTTGGCCTGCCCGGTGGTGCCGCTGGTGTAGAGGATGACCGCCGGATCGGTCTCGGCCAGCAGCACCGGCTCGAACACCGGCGGCTGCCCGGCGAGCGCGCTGCCGAGCGTCTCGGCGCCGGCCACCGTCGACTGGCCGGCCGGGTCCGCGGTGATCAGGAAGAAGTCGGCACACCGGTCGACCTGCTCGAACCCGGCGAACCCCTCGGCGCCCATCGGCAGGTCGGCGGTGCCCTGGAAGCAGAGGTAGGCCCGGGCGTCGGAGTCGCTCAGGTGATAGGCGATCTCGCGCCCCTTGAGCAGGACGTTCAGCGGCACCACGACGGCACCCGCCTTGAGGATGCCGTAGTAGACCACCGGGAAATACGGCAGATTGGGGCAGGAGAGCGCCACCTTGTCACCCGGCCGGATCCCGCGCGCGACGAGCAGGTTGGCCACCTGGTTGGCGGCGGCGTTCACCTGCGCATAGGTGAGGCGCTGATCGCCCAGCACGACCGCCGACCGCTGAGGGTGGGTGCGGGCGCTGTCCTCCAGCAGGATCGACAGGTTGAGCATGCAGCGTCCCCTCAGGCATCGGTGTGGCGGCCGTCTCATCTCAGCATGCCCCCACCCGCCGTTTGTCCCCAACGCCGGGCGCGGCTCATGAGTTCGTAACACCGGGAGCGCATAGTGCTCGGATGGAATGGTTGCCGATCGCCGCGCAGGCCGAGGTGGGCACCCGGCCGCTGGCGGTGCGGGCGGGCGGCGTACCGCTGGTGGTGCTCCGACCGCAACCGGACGCCGAGCCGGTCGTGTTCGCCGACCGGTGCCCGCACCGATTGGTTCCGCTCTCCGCGGCGACGCTCGACGGTGGCCGGATGCGCTGCGCCTATCACGGCTGGGAATTCGACGCGTCGGGTGCGTGCGTGGCGCTGCCCTCGCAGGAGGGCGCCCCGCCGCCGCGGGCGAGCCTGCCGGCCGGTCCGCGGGTGCGGGTCAGCGACGGCGTGGTGCAGGTGGCCGCGCCCGATCTGCCGGCGCCGGACCCGGACGACCTGTTCACGAACGAGGATCCGGCCCTGCTGCACGCCTGGCATCCGGTCGCCCTCGCCGACGAGGAGCCCGCCGAGGTCGAGTTGATCGGCCACACCTATCGGCCGGCCGAGGAGCGGACCGTGCAGCGCTGGGGGCTGACCTGGTTGGCCCCGGCCGAGCCGCGCACCGAGTTGTTCGACGATCCCGATGCCGACGACCGGGATTACGTCGGCGCCTGGCTGCCGCCGGTCCGCACGCGCGCCTCGGCCGGCGTGGTCGCCGACAATTTCCTCGACGTGGCGCATTTTCCGTTCGTGCACGCCAAGACGTTCGGCGCGGCCGAGGAGAAAATCGTCGAGCGGTACGAGGTGAGTGCCGAGGAATTCGGCTGTCGCAGCATTCAGGACCAGTGGTTCGACAATCCGTCGGACCCGGGCGTGGTGGCCGGGATCCGGCCGGTGCGGCAACGGCGGCGGGCCACGTACGTCTACCGGGCGCCCTTCCAATTGATGCTGCGCCTGCAGGAACTCGATGCGGGCGCGGTGAAGACGATCCTGTTCTTCGCCCAGCCGGAATCGCTGACCAGCACCCGGGTCTATACGAAGATGCTGTTCCACGGCATCGGCGGGGTGGCCGATCCGCCGCCCGAGGTCGTCGAGCGGGAATGCGCCTTCGAGGAGGCCGTTCTGAACGAGGATCTGGAGCTGCAACGCAAGATGCGGCTGCCCGGGCTGCCGCTGCGAATGCGCGACGAATTGCATGTGCGGGCCGATCTGCTCGGCGTCCATCTGCGGCGGGTCCTGACCGAATTCCGGGCTGCCGCATGATCGATCTGCTGCTGCGCAACACCACGGCCGGCGATCTCGGCATCGACGGCGGTGTCTTCGTGGCGCCCGGCGAGGCCCTCCAGACCCGCGATCTCGGCGGTCGGCTGGTCACCCCGCCGCTGGTCGAGCCGCACATCCACCTGGACGCGGTGCTCACCGTGGGGCAGCCCCGGCCCAATGTCTCCGGCTCGCTCTTCGAGGGGATCGCTATCTGGGCGGAGCGGGTCGGCGATCTCACGGTCGACGACGTCAAACATCGCGTACGCCAAGTGTTGCGCTGGCAGGTGGCGTGCGGCGTGCAATACGTCCGCAGTCACGTCGACGTGTGCGATCCGTCGCTGACGGCTCTGCGCGCCCTGGTGGAGTTGCGCGAGGAGGCACGCGGAATGCTCGACCTGCAACTGGTCGCGTTTCCGCAGCAGGGCATTCTGGGTTTCGACGGCGGTCGGGAGCTGATGCGCGAGGCGGTCGCGGTCGGCGCGGACGTGGTCGGTGCCATCCCGCACTACGAGCTGACCCGCGAGGACGGCGTCGAGTCGGTGCGTTTCGCGATGGCGCTGGCCGAGGAGTACGGCCTGCGTGTCGACATTCACTGCGACGAGACCGACGACGAGCATTCCCGTTTCGTCGAGACGATGGCCGCCGAGACGATCCGGCGCGGCATGAGCGGGCGGGTCACCGCAAGTCACACCACGGCCATGCATTCCTACAACGCCGCGTACGCGTCCCGGCTGATCGCCAACATCGCCCGCGCCGGGCTGCACATGGTGACCAATCCGCTGGACAACGCGGTGCTGCAGGGCCGGTTCGACCAGGGCCCGATCCGGCGCGGGCACACCCGGGTCAAGCAGTTGCTGGAGGCCGGCGTCAACGTCGCGATCGGGCACGACTCGGTGATGGACCCGTGGTACCCGCTGGGCTTCGGCGACCCGCTGCAGGCCGCCTTCGTGCTCGCCCACCTCGGCCACATGAGCGGCGACCGGGAGCTGACGACCCTGATCGACATGATTACCGCCGCGCCCGCCGCCGCCCTCGGTGTGGCCGGCTACGGACTGGACATCGGAGCACCCGCGAACCTCGTGGTCTTCGACGCCCGGTCCGAGGCCGAGGCGTTGCGTCTGCAACGTCCCCGGCACCTGGTGCTGCGGGCGGGCCGGGTGGTTGCCGCCACTGAGCCCGCTCGCAGCACCGTCACCTGGCACGGCATCCAGGAGGAGATCGACTTCCGCCCGGCGCCCTGATCGGGTTATCGGGCGGCTTCCCGGACGGGCTTGGCCCGAGCCGGGTCGCCGAGCTGCCAGCAGCGCGCCGGTGCGGCGCTCGAGGTGCGGTTGCGGCTCGTCGTGAAACGTTTCGGAACCACCTCGATGCGCGGGTCGCGGGCCGGGTTCAGCTGCTCGGCCGCGTTCACCACGACG
>DASWMR010000530.1:0-2701 GCA_036399635.1 Actinoplanes sp.
TCCGGGTGCCGCCGTTCGTCGCCGTCCCGTGCGTCCCCGGGCCGCGGCACACCCGCGGCACGCCGCCCAACGTGGTGGAGACCGACGCGGCCACCTGGCTGCGGATGGCCCTGGGCGAGCTCAGCTGGGCCGCCGCGGTCGCCGACGGCAAGGTCGTCGCCAGCGGCAACCGCGCCGACCTCTCCGCCTACCTGCCGCTGGCCGCGCTGCGCCGTTGATCATCGGCATGCGGCTGCCCGACCCGCCGGTGGTCACCGCCGTTCGCCGATGATCAACAGCCGAGCGCGAAAGACACTGCCCCCGGCCGCAGGGCGGTCGGGGGCAGTGGGTCGGGCGGGTCAGCCGAAGAGCGAGCTGGCCGTCTTGACCGTCTGGTAGAGGCCGTACACCAGCGGGACGCCGACGAGCGTCCAGGCGAAGGCGATCAGGCCCACCGGGGTGGTGGTGGCGGGCTGCTGCCCGCCGGTGTTGCCGTCGGTGTGCACTGCGCTGCTCATCGGGTGGCGCCTTCCGGGGTGTTGTCGGTGAAGACGGCGTCGGCCTTGGCCTCGTGCCACCTGGCCGCCACCGGCTTGATCAGCAGGTTGGCGACGAAGCCGACCGCCAGCAGGCCGACCATGATGAACAGGGCCGGCCGGTAGTTGCCGGCGACCAGCTCGCCCGGGGTGCCCTGGGTGTCCAGCACCCGGTTGACGATCAGCGGACCGGCCACACCGGCCGCCGCCCACGCGGTCAGCAGCCGGCCGTGGATGGCGCCGACCTGGTAGGTGCCGAACAGGTCGCGCAGGTAGGCCGGGGCGGTGGCGAACCCGCCGCCGTAGAAGCTGATGATCAGCGCGGCGAGGAGCACGAACAGCCAGGTGGCGCTGCTCCCGACGGTGGCCAGCAGCACGTAGAGCACCAGGCCCACGCCCAGGTAGACCATGTAGATCGGCTTGCGGCCGATGAAGTCCGACGTCGAGGACCAGACGAACCGGCCGGCCATGTTGAACAGCGACAGCACGCCGACGAACCCGGCGGCGGCGGTGACGGCGACCGTGGAGGCGTCCCCGTCGCGGAAGAAGTCCTGGATCATCGGGCTGGCCTGCTCGAGGATGCCGATGCCCGCGGTGACGTTGCAGAACAGCACGATCCACAGCAGCCAGAACTGCGGGGTCTTGATGGCGTTGGCGGCCGAGACGCTGCTGGTGGTCACCATGGCCTTGGCCTTCACCGTGCTGGGGTCGAAGCCGGCGGGCTTCCAGCCCTCGGCGGGCACCCGGACGATGAACGCGCCGAACATCATGAAGGCCAGGTAGACGACGCCCAGGGTCAGGAACAGCTTGGCGACCGCGTCACCGCTGGCGACGGTCGCCGCGGTGCCGTCGTAGGCCGGGTCGTAGAAGCCCATGAGCTGGCGGGACAGCGGGGTGGCGATCAGCGCGCCGCCACCGAAGCCCATGATCGCCATGCCGGTGGCCAGGCCCGGGCGGTCCGGGAACCACTTGATCAGCGTGGAGACCGGCGAGATGTAGCCGATCCCCAGGCCGATGCCGCCGATGACGCCGTAGCCCAGGTAGAGCAGCCACAGCTGGTCGGTGGCGATGCCGAGCGAGCCGACCAGGAAGCCGACCGACCAGAAGCACGCGGAGGTGAACATCGCGGCGCGGGGGCCGTTGCGGTCCACCCAGGTCCCGAACAGGGCGGCCGAGAGGCCGAGCATGACGATGGCGATCGAGAAGACGATGCCGATCGCGGTCAGGCTCGAGTCGAAGTCGGCGACCAGCGCGGTCTTGTAGACGCTGGTGGCGTAGGCCTGGCCGATGCACAGGTGCACGGCGAGCGCCGCCGGCGGGATGAGCCACCGGTTGAACCCGGGACGCGCGACGATGCGCTCCCGGGCCAGGAAGCTGGGTACTGCCACGAACGACCTCCGAGGACGTGATGGACGCGTCCGGTCGGACGCAGCCAGGAGCCACCTGGGAGTCCGTTGTGTGCCCAGGCGCGACCGGAGGGACCGTACGTCGCCGCTGGGCCGCCCGCTGGCCGAGAACCCCTCGTCCGGGGGGTTCCGAGACCGATTCGTTGCACGGCACCGACCTCGGGAGGGGTGCGCGGCCGCGCGCGGCCGTCCCTAGGGTGGGGGCATGCCGTACGAGGTGAAGGGCGTCGTCGCCCTCAGCAAGGGTGCTCCGGTCACGATCGAGACGGTCATCGTCCCCGACCCCGGGCCGGGTGAGGCGGTCGTCGACGTGCAGGCCTGCGGGGTCTGCCACACCGACCTGCACTACCGCGAGGGCGGCATCAACGACGAGTTCCCGTTCCTGCTCGGGCACGAGGCCGCAGGCAGGGTCTCCGCGGTCGGCGAGGGCGTCACCAACGTGGCGGTCGGCGACTACGTGATCCTGAACTGGCGGGCGGTGTGCGGCGAGTGCCGCGCCTGCGCCGCCGGCAAGCCCTGGTACTGCTTCAACACCCACAACGCCGCGCAGAAGATGACGCTGGCCGACGGCACCGAGCTGTCCCCGGCGCTGGGCATCGGTGCGTTCGTGGAGAAGACGCTGGTGCACTCCGGGCAGTGCACGAAGGTCGACCCGGCCGCCCCGGCGACCGCGGCCGGCCTGCTCGGGTGCGGCGTGATGGCCGGCGTCGGGGCCGCGATCAACACCGGTGGGGTCACCCGCGGCCAGTCGGTCGCGGTGTTCGGCTGCGGCGGCGTGGG
>DASWMR010000531.1:0-4843 GCA_036399635.1 Actinoplanes sp.
AGGAGAACGCGCTCGTCGGCGCGAACTACCTGGCCTGGCTGACCAAGTGGGTCGAGAACAACTACTTCAAGGGCAGTGGCTACAGCCTCAGCACGAGCAAGTGCAAGTCGCACACCTCGTGGTGCCTGCTGAACGTGGTGATCGCCGGCTACAACGCCGGGCAGGGCGGCATCGAGGCGGCGGCGGCCAGCAAGAAGCTGCCCAAACCGCAGTACGTCGCCGCGGTCCGCTCGCTGATGGCCCGGTGCCAATGCGACCAGTACTGAGGGCCGCGATACACTAGGTGTCGTTACCCGAGACCCTGCCCGACTAGCACGTTTGACCCGCCGCCTTGACGCCCGTGGCGCGTTTTGACCCGTGGTCTGGCGCGATAGTAAGGTCTCGGGGTTGTTGTGTGTTGATGATGCTGGCGAGCTGCGATTAGTCTCGTGCAGCTCACCCTAAGGAGCCTTACGCAATGCCGCCCAAGAAAAAGACCCATGAGGTAACCCTCGCGCTTGAGGCGGGTAACGCCGCGATGGTCGACCTCGGCAAGATGCTCGGTCCGACCGGGGCCAACATGCGCGCCGTGAAGGTCGAGTACGACGAGGCGACGGCGAAGAACCGTGGCGAGATCATCCCGGTGATCGTCTCCGTCTACGAGGACCGCAGCCACACGCTGGCGTACAAGACGCCGCCGACCAGCTTCCTGATCCGCAAGGCTCTGGGCATCAAGTCCGGCGCGTCGAACCCGTTGACCCAGACGGTCGGCACCCTCAGCGGTCAGCAGATCAAGGAGATCGCCGAGCGCAAGCTCCCCGACCTCAACGCGAACGACATGGACGCCGCGATCAAGGTCGTCGCCGGCACCGCCCGCTCGATGGGCGTGAAGGTCCCGTAGTAACGAAGCCCGCCGCGAGGCCGGGCCGGAACCAGATCTTGAAAAACGCGGGTCCACCGGCCCGCGTTTTTTCATGCCTTGCCGACGATCTCCTCGATCAGGCCGTACTCCAGCGCCTCCTGCGCGGTGAGGCTGCGCCCGGCGGAGAGGTCGTCCTCGATCCGGCTGCGCGGCTGGCCGGTGACCTCAGCCAAGCGCAGCACGATCTCCTCCAGCTCACGCAGGTGCTGCCCGGCGGCCCGGGCCACCTCGTCGGCCGTGCCGGTGAGGGCCGACGACCGCGGCTCGGTCAGCCGGAACCTCGCGTGCCGGTAGGCGGCGCGCCGCTCGGCGGCAGCCAGCACGGCGATCACCGCGCCGCCGGCCTGGGCGGTGACCAGCGCGTGCACCGGGGCGGCCATCGAGTCGACCACGTCGAGCACGGCCAGGGCGGCCGCGAGCTCGCCGGCCTCGCTGGCCACGTGCAGCTGCACCGGGCCCGGCCCGGCCGCGTCGAGGGTGAGCAGGGCGGCGGCGATGCCGGTCGAGATCTCGCTGGTCAACGGACCGCGGATCATCACGATCCGCTGGTCGAAGAGGCGTTCCTCGAGCCAGCCGGGCAATCCCGGCCCGCCGGGGAAGGGCGGCTGCTGGCGCCAGGGCTCGGAGGACGGGGGCTGGCCCCAGCGCGTCGGATCATGCCGCAGATCCACCCAGTACCTCCCGCGTCTTGTCCCGCCAGCCTACCCAGTGCGGCAGGTATCGACCGACCTTCCGCCGAGGGCGCAGCGCCGGGCACCGGGCCGGTGGAGTCCGCGCTGGTGATAGCAGGGTTGTAACGCAAGCGGTCTAGGGTCCGGGCATGCCTGGTCCGCGTCGCCGATCCGTCCTGCTGTCGCGGCTGGCCGACCGTCCGTTGGGTAGCCCGCAGAGCGTCATCCTGGACGAGCTGCGCAGCCTCATCCTGGACGGGGAGGCGCCGCCCGGTTCGGCCATCCCGGTGGACGCGGTGGCGACCGCGTTCGGGGTGAGCCGCATTCCGGTTCGCGAAGCGCTGATGACCCTGATCGGCGAGGGACTGGTCGACCACCGGCCGAACGGCGGCTACCGGGTGGCGATGATGACCGCGCCCGAGTTCCGGGAGATCTATCTGGTGCGCGAGGCGCTGGAGACCGCGGCGCTGCGGGTCGCCGTGGAGCTGGCCTGCGCGGCGGACGACGACCTGGCCCGGGCCGCCCATCGGGCGTTGGACGCGGCCATCGCCGCGTACGACGGAAGGCTCTATCACCGGGAGAGCCGGCGCTTCCACCTGGCTCTGATCCGGCCGTGCCGGATGCGCCGCCTGCTGAACATGCTCGACGCCGCGTGGAACATGACCGAGCCGCTGCAGCCGATGACGCACCTCGGCGGCGCCGACCGGGCCCGGCTGCACGAAGACCACGCCGGGATGCTGGCGGCGTTCTGCGCGCGCGACGCCGAGCAGCTGATCGCGGTCTTCGCCGAGCACCACCACCGGCTGCAGGCGTTCATCGGCGCCCTCCCGCAGGACACCGGCCTCTTCGAGAGCGAGAAGTAGCATCGCTCCGAGATCCAGAGAGAGCCGGGATAGGGAGAGCCGGGATCGGGAGAGCCGGGATTCGGTGAGCCCGAGATCGGGAGCGCTCGGCGGGAGGGGCAGACGATGCGGCGTACCGTCCGGGCCCTGCTCGGCGTCGGGCTGGTCGTCGCGCTGCTGGCAGCGATCGGCGTCCTGGCGCGCAGGCCGTCCCCGCCGCTGCCGCGCGGCGCCCTGGCGAGCGGCGTGGGGCGGACGCCGCCGATGGGCTGGAACACCTGGAACACGTTCGGCTGCGACATCAGCGAGACCCTGATCCGGCAGATGGCCGACGCGCTGGTCTCGACCGGTCTGCGTGACCTGGGCTATTGGTACGTGGTGGTGGACGACTGCTGGTTCGACCCGCACCGGGACCGGGCGGGCGAGCTGCGGGGCGACCCGACGCGCTTCCCGAGCGGGATGCGGGCGCTGGGCGACTACCTGCACGCGCGGGGCCTGAAGTTCGGCCTCTACCAGGTGCCGGCCGGCCGGACGTGCGCGCAGTACGCCGGCTCCTATCCGGGCGCGACCGGCGGCCGGGGGCACGAGTCGGGGGACGCGCGGCAGTTCGCCACCTGGGGTGTCGACTACCTGAAGTACGACTGGTGCTCGCCGGACGGCACGATGGCCGAGCAGGTCGCCACGTTCGCCCGGATGCGCGACGCGTTGGCCGCGACCGGCCGGCCGATCCTCTACAGCATCAACCCGAACAGCTTCCACCAGTCGACCGGGCCGCTGCGGAACTGGGGCGACGTGGCCCACCTGTGGCGTACCACCCAGGACATCACCAACGCCTGGACCACTGCGGGGACCGGCTTGGTGGGCGTGCAGAACATTGTGGACGTGAATGTGCCGCTGGCCGGTTACGCCCGGCCGGGCGGGTTCAACGACCCGGACATGCTGGAGGTCGGCAACGGCGGGCTGACCGGCACCGAGATGCGCAGCCACTTCGCGCTGTGGGCGATGATGGCGGCCCCGCTGATCGCCGGCAACGATCTGCGCAGCGCGTCGGCGGACACGCTGGCGATCCTGGGTAACCGGCAGCTGATCGCGATCAACCAGGACCGCCTGGGCTCGCAGGCGGTGCAGGTGTCCACCGACGGCGTCCGGCGGGTGCTGGCCAAGCGGCTGGCCGGCGGCGACGTCGCGGTGGCGTTGGTCAACCAGGGCGCGACGGCGACCACTGTGTCCATCACCGCCACGGTGACCGGGGCGACCGGGACGTCGTTGCGCCTGCGCGACGCCTGGACGGACGCGACCAGCAGCACCACCGGATCGATCTCGGCCAGCGTGCCGGCACACGGCACGGTGGTCTACCGGGTCGGGGCCGGCGGGAAAGATATACATTTCCGCTCATCGTTGTGAAACGCGGGATTCCTAGCGTGTTCGCATGGCCGACACACCCCTGAGCACGCCAAAGGACCTGGTCGAAGCCGCCGGCATGCCGGTCGGCAGCGGCGTCATCAAGCCGGGATACGATCCCCGCCTCACGAACGAAGATCTTGCGCCGTTGCGGGATCAGACCTGGGGCTCCTACAACATCTTCGCCTTCTGGATGTCCGACGTGCACAGCGTCGGTGGATATGTGACCGCCGGCAGCCTCTTCGCCCTGGGCCTGTCCAGCTGGCAGGTGCTGGTCTCGCTGGTCGTCGGCATCACGATCGTCTACTTCTTCTGCAACCTGGTGGCGAAGCCCAGCCAGCAGACCGGGGTGCCGTACCCGGTGATCAACCGGTCGGCGTTCGGGGTGCTGGGTGCGAACGTGCCGGCGATCATCCGCGGGCTCATCGCGGTGGCCTGGTACGGCATCCAGACGTACCTGGCCTCGGCCGCCCTTGATGTCGTGGTGCTGAAGCTGTTCCCCTCGCTGATGCCGTACGCGGATGTCAGTCAGCACGGCTTCCTCGGCCTGCCGACGCTCGGCTGGTTCACCTACGCCGTCCTCTGGGTGCTGCAGGCGGCGGTGTTCTGGACCGGCATGGAGACGATCCGGCGGTTCATCGACTTCTGCGGTCCGGCCGTCTACGTGGTGATGTTCCTGCTGGCCGGGTACCTGATCTACAAGGCCGGCTGGGGTGAGATCAACCTGAACCTCGGCGACGTCAAGTACCACGGGTGGGACGCCGTCCCGATCATGCTGGGTGCGATCGCGCTTGTCGTCTCGTACTTCTCCGGGCCG
Organism: Actinoplanes sp.; assembly: GCA_036399635.1. Classification (GTDB taxonomy): domain Bacteria; phylum Actinomycetota; class Actinomycetes; order Mycobacteriales; family Micromonosporaceae; genus Actinoplanes. The sequence continues at coordinate 4,633 of DASWMR010000531.1, forward strand.
ATGCTGAACTTCGGCGACTTCTCCCGGTACGGCAAGTCGTTCGGCGCGGTCAAGAAGGGCAACTTCCTCGGCCTGCCGGTCAACTTCCTGATGTTCTCGATCCTGGTCGTGGTGACCGCCTCGCTGACCATTCCGGTCTTCGGCGAGCTGATCACCGACCCGGTCGCCACGGTGTCCCGGATCGACAACACGTTCGCGATCGTGCTCGGCG
>DASWMR010000532.1:0-4474 GCA_036399635.1 Actinoplanes sp.
AGCAGCACGGCCCCGGACCGGTCGATCAGGAAGGTGCAGGCGATCTCGAGCACGCCGGTCATCCGTTCGCCAGCCGCTGGAGGGCACCCATCGCCACTTCGGGACGTGTCGTGTACCAGAACGGGGGCAGTGATTTGCGCAGGAAGGCGCCGTAGCCGCGGGCCGTCTCGAGTCGGGAGTCCAGCACCGCGACCACCCCCCGGTCGCCGGTCGAGCGGATCAGCCGGCCGACGCCCTGGGCCAACCGGATCGCCGCGATCGGCACGCTGACCGAGGCGAAGCCGGAGCCGCCCGCGGCGTCGACTGCGGCCGAGCGGGCCGCCGCCAACGGCTCGTCGGGGCGCGGGAACGGCAGCCGGTCGATCACCACCAGCTGGCACGCATCGCCCGGCACGTCGACGCCCTGCCAGAGCGACATCACCCCGAACAGGCAGCTCGCCTTGTCTTCCCGGAACTTGCGGACCAGCACCGGCAACGACTCCTCGCCCTGCAGCAGAATCGGCAGGTCGGTCTGGGCGCGCAGCAGCTCAGCGGCCTGGGTGGCGGCCTTCCGGGAGGAGAACAACCCGAGCGTACGCCCGCCGAGCGCACCCACCAGTTTGACCAGTTCCGCGCCGGCGGCCTCCGGCAGGCCGGACATCTGCGGCCGTGGCAGGTGCGCCGCCACATACAGAATGCCCTGCTTGGGATAGTCGAATGGGGAGCCGACGTCGAGCGACGTCCAGCCGTCGCCGGAGACCGGTGCGGTGTTCGTCGTGATCGAGCCGGGGGCCGCCGACTCGGCGACGGCGGAGCGGGCGGAGGGCACCAGCGGCGCGGCGACCGGCAGGCCCAGCGAACGCGCGACCGTGTCGAAGCGGCCGCCGAGGGTCAGCGTCGCCGAGGTCGCCACGACCGTACGGTCGGAGTAGAGGCCCTGGGAGAGCGTGCCGGCCACCGAAAGCGGGGCCACCACCAGAGCTCGCCGGCCGTTGCCGAGGTCGGACTTCTCCACCCATGCGACGTCGAAATCGGACTCTTCCAGCAACCGCTGGGCGGTGCCACTCAGATCGTCGAGCGCGGCCTTGGCCTGCTGTTTGCGGACCGGGTCGGGATCGTCGGCCTTGATGTCGCCGATCGCGGTGAGCCCGGCGCGGGTGGCCGACTCGAGCAGCGTGACCGCCTGATGCAGGTGCGGCGGGAGGCCGGTGGTGAGCCGGCCGGCCGGGATGTCGGCGAGACCCACGGTGAGCGCGTCGGCCGCCTCGGCCAGCGCATCGGACGCGGCCGGCGGGATCAGCGTGCGGGACCGGCGAGCGGACCGCTCGATCGCATCCGGGGTCAGCTCGGCCTGCGCGGCCGCCGAGACCCGGTCGGCGAGCTCGTGCGCCTCGTCGATGATGAGCAGCTTGTGCGGCGGCACGATCTGCCGCTCGGCAAGCATGTCGATGGCGAGCAGGCTGTGATTGGTGACCACGATGTCGGCCTCCCGGGCCCGGACGCGGGAGGCCTCGGCGAAGCAGTCCGCACCGTACGGGCAGCGGGCCGCGCCGACACAGTCGCGGGCCGGCATCGAGACCTGCCGCCAGGCCGTCTCGTCGACGCCCGGGTCGAGCTCGTCGCGGTCGCCGGTCGCCGTCTTTGCCGACCAGTCGCGCAGCCGCTGGATCTGCTTGCCGAGCTTGCCCGCCTCGCCGAGCCACTGGGTGGCGCGGGGCGGTGCGTCACCGAAGAGGTCGGCCGGCTCCTGCTCGTCGGCATGCTCCATCTTGGCCATGCACAGGTAGTGGTGGCGGCCCTTGAGGACGGCGAACGTCGGCCGCCGCCCGAGCACGGGCTCGACCGCCGTGGCGAGCCGGGGCAGGTCGTGCTCGACCAACTGGTTCTGCAAGGCGAGGGTGGCCGTGGAGACCACCACCGGGCCGTCGACGAGCAGCGAAGGCGTCAGGTAGGCCAGGCTCTTCCCGGTGCCCGTGCCGGCTTGGACGAGCAGGTGTTCGCGGTCTTTCACGGCCCGGTCGATCGCCGCCACCATGGCCTCCTGGCCGGGGCGCGACGAGCCCCCGGGGACGGCACCGACCGCGGCGGCGAGGAGCTGATCGGCGGACGCCTTCTTCTTGGTAGCTGCGGGCACGGGGAGGACGGTACCCGCCACCACCGACAGAACTGAGCGTCACCCGCGGCCGAAAACCCCAGAGACTCCGAGGCCGAACTACCCCGATAGGGTTCTCACATGCCGAACGAGACGGTCCGGGTCGTCTACACCAAGTACGACGGTTCGGCTCACCGGGACTATCCCGCCCGTCGTTTCGACACCGACGACCTGGGTGTCTGGGTGGGGGTCAGCCGCGGTACGCCGTCGGTCTACCACGGCCGTCCCTCCGTCGAGCAGATCCCGTTCATCCTGCTGATCCCGCATCACGGCTGGTGGACGGCGATGTTCAACCCGCCACCGCGGACCAGCGAGGTCTACTGCGACATCACCACGCCGGCCCGGTGGGAGGGCGACACCGTGCACATCATCGACCTCGACCTCGACGTGGTGCGGCGCCGCGAGTCCGGCCGCGTGGAGCTCCGCGACGAGGACGAGTTCGACGAGCACCGCACCCAGTTCGGCTACCCCGACGACCTGGTGAACGAGGCAAACGCGGCGGCGATCCGGCTGATTTCGGCGTTGGGCGACGGCAGCGAGCCGTACGCCACGCAGTACCGCAAGTACCTACAGAAGGTCATTACTGACTAGGGCCTAGCAGCTTGGCCGGGTTCATCTGGTTGAAGAGGCCGGTGATCCGGCCGTCCGAGACGGTGACCGCGAGCGCCGAGCGGAACGGCTGGCCGTCCGGCAGCCGTCCGCGCACGAACAGCCCAGGTTCGCCGTTGAGCAGCACGACCTCGCTCTCCAACTCGGCCCCGGCGAGTCGGTTGCTGAGGATGCCGAGGTAGAGCCGGGCCACCTTGTCGGCGCCGACGACCGGGCGGGACCCGGCGTTGACCACGCCGCCACCGTCGCCGATCGCCACCACGTCCGGTGCCAGTACGGCGGCCAGGGCCTGAAGATCACCGTTGCGCGCCGCGTCCAGGAAAGCGGTCAGCGCGCGGCGCTGTTCGGCGGGCGCGGCGGTGTGCCGTACGCCACCTTCGGCGATCGCCCGCCGGCCCCGCGAGGCGTGCTGGCGGGCCGCCGTGTCGCTGGTGTTGAGAACCGCGGCCACCTCGTCGAACGGCACGCCGAAGGCGTCGTGCAGCACCACCGCGACACGCTGCTCCGGGGTGAGCTTCTCCAGCACCACCAGCAGCGCGAGCCCGACCTCGTCCTGCTGGACGGCGCGGGTCGCCGGGTCGACTGCGGGGTCCACGAAGTACTCCGGCAGCCACTGTCCGGGATAGGCCTCCCGGGCGACCCGCGCCGACTTCAGCACGTCCAGGCAGATCCGCCCGGTGACCGTGGTCAGCCAGCCGCGGACGTCCTGGATGCCGCCGGTGGCCCGCACCCGGGTGTAGCGCAACCAGGCCTCCTGCACCGCGTCCTGGGCCTCGGCGACGCTCCCGAGCATCCGGTAGGCGACGGCGGTCAGGTGGGGGCGCTCCGCCTCGAACTCCTCGGCGGTCAGGTCAACGGTCGACGGCATGGGGAAATTCTGCGCGACGTTACCCGGCGGGTGGTAGCACTTGTGACAGAGTGGGAAATGCACATTTAGTACGAATCGGATGGTGGAGTCGTGAACGAAGGGGCGGCGATCGCGGGCGCGTTGGCCGGCTTCGCGGGCGTGGCCGGCATGGCGTCAGTCGGTGTCTTCCTGGCCCGGCGACCCGGGGTCTACCTGTCCACCGGTCATGCGATCGCGGAACCCGGCGACGTCGACCCGCTCCCCGCCGTGCTGCGCCGCGGCCTGGGCGGCCTGACCGTGCCGGTGACTCCCGGCCCACACGGCGAGCTGTTCCTCGGACCGGGCACCCCACAACCCGGCCGTACGCTGCGCCGGTTGGTCCTCTCCCCGCTCTTCGCCCGGGCCCGGAGCCGGGGTGGGCGGCTCGCCCAGGACCAGCAGGTGCCATTCCGGCTGGTGGTGGAGTTCAGCGGACCGAGCCGGGACGCCGAGGCCCTGCTGCGCGCCTACCGGATGCTGGATCAGCAGCTGCGCGACCACGAGGCGCTGCTGAGCCACTGCGACGACGGCCTGCTGGTACCGGGCGCGGTCACCGTCTCGGTGGCGGGCATCGTCGATGCTCGCGAACTGCTCGCCGCGCAGAGCCTGCGGTTCGCGTTCGCCGACGGCTCCTTCGACGACATCGGCTCGCCCGACGCGCCGCCCGAGCTGGTCCCGATGATCAGCGAACCGTGGACCCGACGGTTCGGCTGGGACGGTCGCGAGCCGATCCCGGCCGAGGAACGGCACCTGCTGCACGCGATGGTGTGCTCGGCGCACGCGGACGGGCGTACGGTCCGCATCTCCGGATTGCCGGACGGTTCGCGCCGGGCCCGGCGGGCGATCTG
>DASWMR010000533.1:0-4784 GCA_036399635.1 Actinoplanes sp.
CCGCGGGCCGCCGCCTCGTCGCGTACCTGCGCCTTGGTCGAGTCGCCGAGCGGGAAGACCGCCCGGTCGAGCTGCTCGCGGGTGAGCACGGCCAGCACGTACGACTGGTCTTTGCCGTAGTCGACGCTGCGCCGCAGCAGGCCGTCGGTGCCGAGCCGGGCGTGGTGCCCGGTGACCACCGCGTCGAAGCCGAGGGCCACCGCGCGGTCCAGCACCGCGGCGAACTTGATCTTCTCGTTGCAGCGCAGGCACGGGTTCGGCGTGCGGCCCGCGGCATATTCCGCGACGAAGTCGTCGACCACGTTCTCGTGGAACTGCTCGGCCATGTCCCAGACGTAGAACGGGATGCCGATCACGTCGGCGGCCCGCCGGGCGTCGCGGGAGTCCTCCAGCGTGCAGCAGCCGCGGGCGCCCGTCCGGTACGTCTGGGGGTTGCGCGCCAGCGCCAGGTGCACACCGGTCACGTCATGGCCGGCCGCATGGGCGCGCGCGGCGGCGACGGCGGAATCGACGCCGCCCGACATTGCCGCAAGTACTCGCATGGCATCCAGACTAGCCTCAGCGAGGTGTCTTCCAGGCGGTCGCCCGGCGAGCCCGCTCCACCGCCGCCGGCAGGGCCGCGATCAGCGCATCCACGTCGGCCTGCGTCGATGTGTGGCCGAGGGTGAACCGCAGCGACGACCGGGCCCGGTCGTCGTCGGCGCCCATCGCCAGCAGCACGTGACTCGGCTGGGCCACCCCGGCCGAGCACGCCGAGCCGGTCGAGCAGCAGATCCCCTGCGCGTCGAGCAGCAACAGCAGCGCGTCGCCCTCGCAGCCCGGGAAACTGAAGTGCGCATTTCCCGGCAGCCGGTCCGCCGGGTCACCGTTGAAGATCACGTCCGGCACCACGGCCCGCACCCGGGACACCAGCTCGTCGCGCAGCGCGCCGACCCGGTTCGCGTACTCCTGCTGTGCCTTGACCGCAAGCTCGACCGCCACCGCGAAGGCCGCCACCCCGGCGGTGTCCAGCGTGCCGGAGCGCACGTCGCGCTCCTGGCCGCCGCCGTGCAGCAGCGGCGTGGCAGCGACGTCCCGGCCGAGCAGCAGGGCACCCACCCCGACCGGCCCGCCCAGCTTGTGCCCGGTCAGCGTCAGGGCGGCCGCACCGCTCGCGGTGAAGTCGACCGGGATCTGGCCGATCGCCTGCACCGCGTCGGTGTGCAGCGGCACCCCGGCCGCGGTGGCGAGCCGGGCCAGCTCGGGCACCGGCTGCACGGTGCCGACCTCGTTGTTCGCCCATTGCACGCTGACCACGGCGATCTCGTCGGCATAGCGGTCGAGCACCTCGGCCAGCCGCTCCGGCTCGATCCGGCCCGCCGCCGAGACCGGCAGCCGGGTGATCAACGCACCCTCGTGCGTGGTGAGCCAGTCGGCCGCATCCAGCACCGCGTGATGCTCGACGGACGACACCACGATCCGCGTCCGGTTCAGCGTGGCCGACCGCTGCGCCCAGAAGATCCCCTTGACCGCGAGGTTGTCACTTTCGGTCCCACCGCTGGTGAAGATGACCTCGGACGGGCGACAGCCGAGCACCGCGGCGACCCGCTCGCGGGACTCCTCGACGAGGCGGCGAGCTCGGCGCCCGGCCGCATGCAGGGACGACGGATTGCCGATTTCGCGAGCGGCGGCAACGAAAGCATCGAGCGCCTCGGCGAGCATCGGCGTGGTCGCCGCGTGATCCAAGTAGGCCATCGGAGCAAGCTTATGCCTCCGCCACGCAAGCCTGCCCACGCGCCGACCCGCCGGAAAGATCAAGATCAGGATGTCGTAGCGGGGTGGGTGGTGCAGACCGCCGCTCCCGCCGAGGGCCGCGGCGGGGCGAGCTGGCCGCTGGCGCGTCCAGAACGCTCACCCCACCACGGCGACCTGCGTGAGTGGTCACCCTGAAAAACCCCGGTGGTGCGTATCGGTGAGCAGAGCAGACCTGCTCTGCTCACCTATACGTACCACTACTTCCGCTTGCGGATCTCGTCGGCGGCCAGCGGGACGACCTTGAACAGGTCGCCGACCACGCCGTAGTCGGCGAGCTCGAAGATCGGCGCCTCCGGGTCCTTGTTGACCGCGACGATCGTCTTCGAGGTCTGCATGCCGGCCCGGTGCTGGATCGCCCCGGAGATGCCCAGTGCCAGGTAGAGCTGCGGCGACACCGTCTTGCCGGTCTGCCCGACTTGGAACTGGTGCGGGTAATAACCGCTGTCGACCGCCGCCCGGGACGCACCGACCGCACCGCCGAGCAGGTCGGCCAGCTCTTCGACCAGCTTGAAGTTGTCGGCGTTGCCGACGCCGCGACCGCCGGAGACGACGATCGACGCCTCGGTCAGTTCCGGCCGGGAGCCCTTCTTCTCGGCGACCCGCTCGACCACCTTGACCAGCTTGTCCGCCTCGGTCGCGACCACCGTCAGGTGCTCGACCGCCGGGGTGGCCGGCGCCGGCGTGGGGGTGATCGAGTTCGGCCGGATGGTCACGATCGGCAGGCCCCGGGTGACCTTCGACTTGACGATCCCGGAGCCGGCGAAGACGACCTGCGTGGCGGTGCCGTCGGCGTCCACCGCGACGGCGTCGGTCAGCAGCCCGTTGTCCAGCTTGACCGCCAGCCGGCCGGCGATCTCCTTGCCCTCCTGGGTCGAGGCGAGCAGCACCGCGGCGGGCTGGACCGACTTGACCAGCTCGGCGACCGCGGTGGCCTTCGGCGCCACCAGGTAACCGTCGACCTCGTCGCCCTCCCCGGCGTAGATCTTCGCCGCGCCGTACTCGCCGAGCTTCTCGGCGAACTGGGCGGCCGCGCCGGCACCGCCGAGCACGACCGCGCTGGGCGTACCCAGCGTGCGGGCGATGGTCAGCATCTCGAGCGTGACCTTCTTGACGCCGGCAGCCTCCGAGGCCTCGACGACGACCAGTACCTCAGCCATGTCTCTCTCCCTGCGCCTCAGACGAACTTTTCGGTGGCGAGGTACGCGACCAGCTGCGCGCCGCCGTCGCCCTCATCGGTGATCTTGGTGCCGGCCGAGCGGGGCGGACGCTTCGCGTACTCGAGCACCGCACTGGTCGCGCCGTCCTGCCCCACCTCGTCGCCGGCGATGCCCAGGTCGCTCAGCGAGAGCGTCTGCACCGGCTTCTTCTTGGCGGCCATGATCCCCTTGAAGGACGGGTACCGCGGCTCGTTGATGGTGTCCCAGACGCTGACCACGGCCGGGGTGGCCGCGGTGACGATCTCGTAGCCCTCGTCGGTCTGCCGCTCGGCGGTCAGCGTCGAGCCGTCCACGGTGAGCTTGCGGGCGCCGGTCAGCGCGGCGATGCCCAACCGCTCGGCCAGCATGTGCGGCATGACCTGCACCCGGCCGTCGGTGGACTCGGCGCCGCAGACGATCAGGTCGGCGTTGAGCGTGCCGAGCGCGGCGGCGAGGACCTTGGAGGTGGCGACCGCGCACGAGCCGTGCAGCGCATCGTCGGTCACGTGGACCGCCTTGTCGGGACCCATCGAGAGCGCCTTGCGGATCGAGTCGGCCGCGCCGGCCGGCCCCATGGTCAGCACCGTGACCTCGCCGCCGTGCGCTTCCTTTATCTTCAGCGCCTCTTCGATGGCGTACTCGTCCATCTCGTTGATGACGTTGTTCGCCGAGCCGCGCTCGACGGTGTTGTCGCTCGCGCTCAAACTGCGCTCGGCACCGGAGTCGGGCACCTGCTTCACCAGTACGACGATGTTCATCGCGCTCCTACGACCCTCCTGTTGTGAACGCACCGTTGCGGCCGGACCGCTGTTCGCCACCGCCACGTTACTCGTCAGTAGCTTCAGGTTGCCGGCCACTGCGAGTGACACACCTCACCCGACCGACTGCCTGATCCCTCCAGGTTGCGGCATGCCCGGCCGAATGCTCCGGTGCTCGACGGGTTGTGCCCGTCCGCCCTCATACTCCCTCACGTCCCTCCGCCCGTGCCGGACATCCATGGTCGTCGCCGTATGGCGATCCCGGACGCCAGTGACGTAGTCCGCACCCGTCGGACACGCCTTCTTCACCCAGCGGGTCAATAATCAGCAGGTGTTCGGTGTCCTGCAGCAGTGGTTCGACCCGGAAAAGCAGCCCACCGTCGGGCGCGCCCCCGACTACCGTTTCTCCCTCGCCAACGAGCGCACCTTCCTGGCCTGGATCCGCACCGGCCTGGCCCTGATCGCCGGCGGCCTGGCCTGCGCCCAGTTCCTGCCCCCGCTGCCCGTGCAGCACCTGCGCGAGGTCATCGCGATAGTGCTGCTGGTGCTCGGTGGCCTGGTTGCGCTGCGGGCCGTCGACCACTGGGCCCGCACCGAGCGGGCGATGCGCCTGGGCCGCGAACTACCGGCCTCGAAGTTCCCCGCCATTCTCGCCATCGTGGTCGCCCTGGGCGCCGCGTTACTGGTCGTGGCGGTGCTGACCCGCACAGTGCAATGACGCGTCGACCGGAGCACAGTGACCGTGCTGCCTGATCACGGCGCCTCCGTTGAACGCACCCGCCTCGCGTGGCGGCGTACCGGGCTCTCCGCCTCGGTGGTCGGCCTGCTCGCCGCCCGGCCCGCCTTCCATCCGGCGGCCGGCGGCGTGAAGTGGCTGGTCGCGGCGGTGGCGATGACCGGCTGGACGGCCCTGGCGGCGCTCGCCTACCGCCGCGCGCACGGTCTCACGGCCGTTCCGCCGCACCCCGCGGGCCGCACCGTCGCGGCCTACGCACTGGTCACCGCGGCCTTCGCCGCCCTCGGCGGACTGGTTGTC
>DASWMR010000534.1:0-3803 GCA_036399635.1 Actinoplanes sp.
CTGCTGCGCGGCTACGGCGAGAAGCGCACGGAGTACATCCGGACCGTGGCCCAGGCCGCTCCGGGTCGCGCCGCCTTCGCCGATCTCATCGCGGTCGTCGGGTCCGCCAAGGCCATCGGCGGCACCCACTCGGCGATCGAGCGGGCCTGGCGGGCCAAGGGCATGAACACGCCGTTCATCCTCACCGAGGCCAACGGCGACGCGGCGATGGATCTCAATCTGGCCGACATCGTGCTCAGCGTGCTGCACGACCAGGTAGACGAGCCGGACCCGCTGTCCAGCGCCCGGTTCTGACGAACTGGCGCCGGGCAACGGGCCCGGTGGTCAAGCAACGATCAGGCGCTCGCCTCTTCGGCGAGCGCACCACAACACGTGTCGATGATCATCCCGGTCACCAGGTAAGGGTCCATGTTGGCGTTGGGGCGGCGGTCTTCCAGCCACCCCTTCTTGGCCTTCTCCACGGCCCACGGGATGCGCACCGAGGCGCCGCGGTCGGACGCTCCCCAGCTGAAGTTGTCCCACTTCGCCGTCTCGTGCGCACCGGTGAGCCGGTCCTTGATGCCCGCACCGTAGTTCTCCACGTGCGCCAGGGCGTTACGCCCCAGCGCCTCGCACGCCGTGACGATGGCGTCGTAGCCCTGCATGGTGGCCTTCGTGGAGAAGTTGGTGTGCGCGCCGGCACCGTTCCAGTCGCCCGGCATCGGCTTGGCGTCGAACGAGACGACCACGCCGAAGTCCTCGGCGATGCGGTGCAACAGCCACCGGGCGACCCACATCTGGTCGCCGATCATCGGGGCCGGGAGCACGCCGATCTGGAACTCCCACTGCCCCATCATCACCTCGGCGTTGGTCCCCTCGATCGACAGCCCGGCCTTGAGACAGGCCGTGGTGTGCGCCTCGATGATCTCGCGACCGACCATCTTCTCGCCGCCGACACCGCAGTAGTACGGGCCCTGGGGAGCGGGGAAACCGCTCTCCGGCCAGCCCAGCGGGCGGCCGTTCTGGAAGAACGTGTACTCCTGCTCGATGCCGAACATCGGTTCCTGGTCGGCGTACTTCTCCGCCGCGGCGACGCAGGCCGCGCGGGTGTTGGTCGGGTGCGGGGTGAAGTCGGTCAGCTCGACGTCACAGAGGACGAGGATGTCCTTCTCGCCGCGCAGCGGGTCCGGGCAGGTGTAGACCGGACGCAGGACGCAGTCCGAGTTGGCGCCGGGCGCCTGGTTGGTGCTCGATCCGTCGAATCCCCAGATCTCAGGTTCCTTGCCGTCCGCCACGATGCGGGTCTTGTTCCTGAGCAGCGGCGACGGCTTCGTGCCGTCGATCCAGATGTACTCCGCCTGATATGGCATGCCGCATCTCCTTCGCCGGGCGTACAGCCCACGCGGTCGTTCCCGATGGCGTGCCAAACGTTGCTCTACGCATCGTCATCCGCCGTTGCGTCGTTGTGACGGGCTGGTTAACGCGCTTTTCACGGATCCGCCGGCCGAGCCGGGATTTCCGCTTGACCTCAACCCACGTCGAGGTTCTAGCCTGCCCGGCATGAGCATGGAAATCACCGCCTGGATGTCGCTGCACCACGCGATGCACCAGCGCGATCAGCGGCCGTTCTCGAAGGCCACCCTGAAGCGGATCGTCGGGTTCGCCCGGCCGCACCGGCGGCTGCTGGGGTGGTTCCTGGCCGGCAGCGTCGTCGCGGCGGTGCTGACCGTGGCGGCGCCGGTGCTGGCCGGCCGGGTGATCGACGCGATCGTGTCCGGCACCCGGGAACAGACCGTGGTCCGGCTCGCGGCGGCGATCGCGGTGATCGCGCTCGCCGAGGCCGGGCTGGGCCTGCTCACCCGCTATCAGTCGGCCCGGATTGGCGAGGGGCTGATCGTCGACCTGCGCACCGCGGTCTTCGACCACGTGCAGCGGATGCCTGTCGCGTTCTTCACCCGCACCCGCACCGGTGCCCTGGTGTCGCGGCTCAACAACGACGTGATCGGCGCACAGCAGGCGTTCAGCGACACCCTCTCCGGCGTCGTCGGCAACACGGTGACGCTGCTGCTCACCCTCGCCGTGATGCTGACCTTCTCCTGGCAGATCACCCTGCTGGCGCTGCTCCTGCTGCCGATCTTCGTGCTGCCGGCCCGGCGGATGGGCGGCCGGTTGGCCCAGCTCCAACGCGAGGCGGCCGAGCACAACGCGGCGATGAGCACCCGGATGACGGAGAAGTTCTCGGCGCCGGGCGCCACCCTGGTCAAGCTCTACGGCCGGCCGGCCGAGGAGTCCGCCGAGTTCGCCGCGCGGGCCTGGCGGGTGCGCGACATCGGCGTTCGCACCGCGATGCTGCAATGGGTCTTCATCACCGCGCTGACCGTGGTCGGTTCGCTCGCGCTCGCCCTGGTCTACGGACTCGGCGGCGTCTTCGCGATCCGCGGGCAGCTCGACGCCGGCACGGTGGTCGCGCTCGCCCTGCTGCTGTCCCGGCTGTACGCGCCGCTGACGTCGCTGGCCAGCGCCCGGGTGGAAATCATGAGCGCCCTGGTGAGCTTCGAGCGGGTCTTCGAGATCCTCGACCTGAAGCCGATGATCACCGACCGGCCGGACGCCGCGCCACTTCCCGACGGCCCGGTCGCGGTGGAGTTCGACGACGTCCGCTTCGGCTACCCGTCCGCCGACAAGGTTTCCCTGGCCTCACTGGAGGACGTGGCGAAGCTCGACACCCGCGGCGGCGTGGAGGTGCTGCACGGCGTGTCGTTCCGGGCCGAGCCGGGCCAGATGGTGGCCCTGGTCGGCTCGTCCGGGGCCGGCAAGTCGACAATCGCGCAACTGCTGCCGCGGCTCTACGACGTCGAGGCGGGCACGGTCCGGCTGGCCGGCCGGGACGTCCGCGACCTCACCTTCGCCTCGATCCGCGACGCCCTCGGCGTGGTCACCCAGGACGGGCACCTGCTGCACGACACCATCCGCGCCAACCTGCTGTTCGCCCGGCCGGAGGCGACCGAGGACGAGCTGTGGGACGTGCTGGGCCGGGCCCGGCTGGCCGACCTGATCCGGTCGCTGCCGGACGGCCTGGAAACCGTCGTCGGCGAACGTGGTTACCGGCTCTCCGGCGGCGAACGCCAGCGGCTCACCATCGCCCGGTTGCTGCTGTCTCGCCCCCGGGTGGTGATCCTGGACGAGGCGACCGCGCATCTCGACTCGACCTCGGAGGCGGCGGTGCAGGCGGCGCTCGGCGAGGCACTGAGCGGCCGGACCAGCGTGGTCATCGCGCACCGGCTGTCCACGATCCGCAGCGCCGACCAGATCCTGGTGCTGGAGGACGGCCGGGTGGTCGAGCGCGGCCGGCATCCCGACCTGCTGGCCCGCGGCGGCCGGTACGCCGAGCTCTACCGCACCCAGTTCGACCAGCCGGTGCCCGCCGGCTAGCCGGACCGGGGGCGCGGTTCAGGCGGTCTAGGCGGAGAGCACGTCCATCCCGCGCCGGCGCTCGGCGCGCTCGCAGGCGAAGACGTGCCGGCGGATCAGCCCGGCCGTGGTGTCATCGGCCTCGAACCGGACGACCAGATGCCGGCCCTCCTCCCCGACGGCGTCGCGCACGGTGTAGACCGTGCCCTCCACCTCGAGGTCGCCGGTCTCCAGCCGCAGCGACGCGGCCATCCGGTCGCCGACCTTGATGCCGGAGGTCCCGGGGACCCAGCAGCGCAGGCCGCCCTCGCTGATGTCCAACAACCGGCCGTTCAGGGTCGGGTCGCCCCCCTGGTCGGACGGGGCCGCCTCGGTCGACTGCTCGGCCTGCTCCGGCACGAGCTGCACCGCCG
>DASWMR010000535.1:0-1811 GCA_036399635.1 Actinoplanes sp.
CCGATTGCGTGAGCTCTCCGGCGACCTGGCCAAGCAGTCGCTGGTGCTGAGCCCGGCGGGTGAGTCGAAGGTCACCGGCGACATCGCCTCCAGCCCGATCAAGCTGGACTGGACGCTGCCCGGCGGCGTCCCGTGGTCCTACCAGAGCACGGTCCGGCTGACCAAGCGCAACTCCAAGGGCTGGCAGGTGGTCTGGGAACCGGCCATCCTGCAGAGCGAGCTGGCCGCCGGCGACAAGCTTGAGCTACGCCGCCTGGCGGCCACCCGGGCGGGCATCCTGGACGGCGCCGGCAAGCCGCTGGTTACCAAACGTTCGGTGGTCACCATCGGGGTCACCCCGCAGAGCGTCGAAGATCTCGCCAAGCTGGTCAAGAACCTGACGACGGCGTTCGCCAAGGTCGGCGCCACGGTTGAGATGTCGACCTTGAAAGACCGGATCTCGGAGGCGGACAAGGGCGCCTTCCTCGACCTGCTCACCCTGCGCCGCCCCGACTACGAGAAGATCCGTGACGAGGTGCGGCCGTTGCCCGGCACGGTGTTCCGGGAGGAGCAGCGCGATCTCGCGCCCACCCGGGCCTTCGCCCGGGCGCTGCTCGGCACGGCCGACGCGGCGACCCGCGACGACATCGATCGCAACCCGCAGGTGCTCGCCCAGGGCGACGTCGTCGGGCACGGCGGGTTGCAGCAGCGGTACGACTCGACGCTGCGCGGAACGGCCGGCATCTCGGTGGTGATCGCCCGGCAGGGTGCGGACGCCACGGTCACCGACGTCCGGCTGTTCAGCTCGGAGCCGGTCGGTGGCAAACCGATCACGACCGGCCTGAACGTGACCACCCAGAACGCCGCAGACCGGGCGCTGGCCGCGGAGAAGCGGCCCAGCTCGTTGGTCGCCATCAAGGTCAGCGACGGTACGGTGTTGGCGGTGGCGAACGGGCCGGACGGCGGCACGGTGAACACCGCGCTCAGCGGACAGGTGCCACCCGGATCGACGTTCAAGACCGTCTCGGCATACGGCCTGCTGCAGAAGAAGGCGGTTACCGCGGACACCGTGGTGCCCTGCCCGAAAACCGCGAACGCGGGCGGCCGGGAGTTCAAGAACTCCGACGGCGAGGTGCTGGGCCAGGTCCCGTTCCACACCGACTTCGCCAAGTCGTGCAACACCGCGTTCGTCGGGCTCGCCCCGAAGTTGGGCGCCGCCGGGATCGAGAGCGCCGCCACGGCGCTCGGCCTCGGCCAGACCTGGGACTTGGGCACCGATGCGTTCAGCGGCAAGGTCTCGCCGGCCGACAGCCCGACCGAGTTGGCGGCGGCGGCGTTCGGCCAGGGCGAAACCGTGGTGAGCCCGATCGCGATGGCGAGCGTGGCCGCGGCGGTCGCCCGGGGCCAGTTCAAACAGCCCAGGCTGCTGGTCGACCCGGCACCGCAGAAACCGGCGGCGGACGGCGCACCCCTCGACCCGGCGGCAGTCACCGCACTGCGCACGATGATGCGCGAGGTGGTCACCCGCGGCACCGGTACGGCGTTGCGCGCCGTTCCGGGCGGGGCGGTCTTCGGCAAGACCGGCACAGCGGAGTTCGACGACCAGACCGAGGACACCCACTCGTGGTTCATCGGCTATCAGGGCGACGTGGCATTCGCGGCAATGGTGCAGGGGGGCGGGCTCGGCTCAGAGGCGGCCGTCCCGGCCGTGAAGCGCTTCCTCACCGAGCTGAAGAAGAACTGATCACACGCGGTGGTGCGTAGCGCCAAACCGCCCGAATCACCCGATCTTGTGGAGCCAACCCCACCCGCTCAGCTCAGATCAACAAGAT
>DASWMR010000536.1:0-5387 GCA_036399635.1 Actinoplanes sp.
ATCACGTCCGCGCAGACCTCGGGATTCTTCCGGGTCAGCACGAACTTGGCCAGGACGTCGGTGTCCTCGCCCTGGAAGCCGCCGGGTGCCACCACGCCACCGTTGGCCCGGTAGTAGTCGTACCAGCTGGAGATGCCGGCGATCGGCACGATCGTCTCGAGTCCGCGCACACCGGTCGCCGCGACCGCGTTCGGCAGCGTGCCGTTGTAGGACACGCCGATCATGCCGGTCCGCCCGGTCGACCAACCGGCCCGCACCGGCGCACCCGACGCGTCGAAGGCGCGCGCGCGACCGTTGAGCCAGTCGACGACGGCCTTCATGCCCAGCGTCTCGTTGCGCCCGCCGGCCGTCGGGCAGCCCTCCGACCCGCCGCTGCCGAGGCTGTCCGCGAAGACCACGGCATAGCCGCGCGGGACGAAGTAGTTGTCGAGGTAGCCGCCGAACGTGATGAGGTCGGCCGACCGCTCGGCGCGTGGGTCGGCGCGGCGCGCGCCGACCCCGCCCCGGTCGATGTCGTCGTGGTTGGGCACGGAGTTGAGGCCGGCAAAGTACGGGCTGGCCTGGAAGATGACCGGCACCCGGAGGTCGCCGGCGGTGGCGGCGGGCCGGATGACGCGCACCGCAACCCGGTCCGGCCGGCCGTCCGCGTCACTGTCCACCGGCGACTGCACCCAGACCCGCTCACGGATGGCCGCGGCGTAGTCATGCACCGGAGCAGTGCCCGCCGGAGCAGTGCCCGCCGGAGCAGTGCCCGCCGGCGCGGTTGCGGCCGGCGCTGCGGTGGCGGCCGGTGACAGGCTCACCGCCATGCCCGAGACGACAAGGACACTGATGCAGACGGCAAGCAGTCGCATCACGACACCATATCGCTCGCGGTCGATGCTGTGTAATTCCTGTGACCACTGACGAGGTGCCGACACCGTCGGCACGTCGATCAGCGGCTTCAACGGCCAGGGCCGCGCCCTCGGGCTCGACGAGACCCTGGGCCGCTACGCCGAACTCATCGAGCTGAGACCCTAACTAGGCCGGTCAACCGCTGCGGCGATTGCCGTACTGCCGGGGACTCTGCACGCTGCCCCGGCCGGCGGGCGGCTGACCCTTGGTGAAGACCTCGGCGTGGGCGGACTTCTTGCCCTTCGCCCGGCGGGCGGCCCGGTTCTCGAAGACCTCGGTCTCTTCGGTCTCCTCGGCGGCGGCCGTCGCGTCGGGTTCGGCGGCGGACTCGGACATTTATGGCTCCTCGGGAAAATCGAACACTTCGCAGCGGTCCCGACAGTATCGCAGGCGCCACTCCGCCGGCGGCGGAGTGCCTCACCCGGCTCGAAAGCTAGGCCCTAGTCTCCCGGGATGCCAATCTCCGCGGGCCTGCCGTGATCACCGTCCCGGCACAGTTCGTCGAGTGGCAGTCTCGCAGCGGCGGCACGGCGGCCCGGGCCTGGGCGGAATCGCTGCCCGCCGAGGTGGACCGGCTCCTCGCCCGGTGGGAGCTCACCGCGGACGACGCCGAGCCGCTGCACGGCGGCCTCAGCCTGGTGGTCCTGGTGCATCGCGGGGCGCGACCCCTGGCCCTGAAGCTGAGCCGGCCGGCGGACGCCGACGACGAAGCCCTCGGCCTGCTGGCCTGGCACGGCCGCGGCGTCGTCGACCTGGTGGCGTACGACCGGGCGGCCGGCGCTCTGCTGCTGGAGCGACTGGACCACACCCGCACCCTGCAGGCGCTGCCGATCTGGCCGGCGGCCGAGGTCGCCGGCCGGCTCGTCCGCACGCTTGCCGTGCCGGCCCCGCCGGGCCTGCGCAGCCTGCGCGAGGTCGCGGCCGGCATGGCCGACGCCCTCCCCCGCCGCCAGCGAGCCCTGGCCGATCCCATTCCGCACGCCTGGCTCGACGCGGCCCGCCGGCACGCCGACGAGCTCGGCCCGACCGGCGAGCAGGTGCTGATCCACGCCGACCTGCACTACGGCAACGTGCTGGCGGCGACCCGGCAGCCGTGGCTGGCGGTCGACCCGCGGGTGCTGCTGGGCACGCCGGAATACTGCGTACCCGAGCTGATGTGGACCCGCGCCGACGACCTGACCAGCGACACCGACGTACGCCACCTGCTCGATCTCCTGGCGGAAACGGGTGGCCTGGACGTCGACGCTGCCCGCGGCTGGACCGTGGCACGCTGCGTCGACTACTGGTTGTGGGGCCTCGCGCGCGGCCTGACCATCGACCCGGCCCGCTGCGAGCGCATCCTCGCCGCCCTTGCCCGGTGAGAATTCGCCCGGCCGAGTGACGACCGGCTCCCCGGCCGGGTGACCGTTGGGCGCAGCAGGGGTTCCGCCCGCCGTTCGGGCCATCGACCCGCAGATATCGAGGTGCTTAGATGGCCGTCATGCGTTCACACTTCCTCAGGGCAGCCGGCGGCTCGTTGCTCGCGGCGCTCCTCGTCGCCGCCGGGATCACCGCCGTCTCGGGTGCCGCGCAGGCCGCGGATCCGGTGCGGATCATGCCGCTCGGCGACTCGATCACCGACGGCTTCAACGTGCCGGGCGGGTACCGGATCACGCTGAAGCCGAAGCTGGATGCGGGCGGCTACGCCACCGACTTCGTGGGCACCCAGAGTAACGGGCCGGCGAGCCTGATCGACCGGGAGCACGAGGGCTTCAGCGGCTGGCGGATCGACCAGCTGGACGCGAACATCGTGACCTGGCTGCAGCAGACCACCCCGGACACGGTGTTGCTGCACGCCGGCACGAACGACATGATCCAGGGCATCGACCTGGCGAACGCTCCGACCCGGTTGGGCGGGCTGATCGACAAGATCACCGCAACCCGGCCGGACGCGGTGGTCCTGGTCGCCTCAATCGTGCCGCTCACCGACGCGGCCCTGGAGAAGAACGTGCTGGCGTTCAACGCGGCGATCCCCGGCGTCGTGCAGACCCGGGTGGCCGCCGGCAAGCACGTGCACTTCGTGGACATGCACGCCGCGGTGACCACCGCCGACCTGGCCGACGGCATCCACCCGTCCGAGGCGGGCTACGCCAAGATGGCGACGGTCTGGTACGACGCGCTGCGCACCGTGCCGGGCGCCCTGGCCAGCGCGACCCCGACCAGCCCGGCGACCACCGCGCCGACCACCCCGACCACCGCGCCGACCACCCCGACCACGACGCCGACGACCGTGCCGACCAGCGCGGCGCCGAACCCCACCACCACCCCGCGACCGGCCGGCGCCTGCAGCGCGACGTTCACGGTGGTGGGCCAGTGGAGCGGCGGGTTCCAGGCGTCCGTGCAGGTGGTCAACGGCGGCAGCCCGGTCACCGAGTGGTCGGTCGCCTGGACGCCGTCCGGCTACACAGTCGCCCAGTCGTGGGGCACGACGCTCACCACCACGGGCTCGCTCGTGGTGGCCAAGAACGTCAGCTGGAACGGCTCGCTGGCCGCCGGCGGCAGCGCCGAGTTCGGCGTGCTCGGCTCCGGCACGCTCACCGGCACCCCGCTGCTGACCTGTACGGCGTAGTCACCGCGCTACTCGCGGCGGTCCGGTCCGATGACCGGCCCGCCGCGTGGCCGTACTCTGCGCTCAGCTGTTCGTGACGGTCAGAGCGGCCATCCCGGCGACGGCCTCGAGGTCGATGCCGGGGGTGCCCGGACCCCAGCCGTACGCCGTGAACGACTTGCCCGGTGCGATGCCGCGGTAGGTCGACCCGCCGAGCGTCACCTGGCCGGCCCCGGACTGCACCCGCACGCGCACCGGCGTGGCAGCGGCCAGCCGCACCTTGAACTGGTCGACGCCGCCGGACATCCGCACCGGCAGGACGCCCAGCGGTGCGGGCAGGGTGAGATCGATCAGCTTCGCCCCGCCGCCCAAGTCGACCGCGTTCACACCGGTCCCGGTCAGGTCCAGCCGCGCCTGCTTGACGCCGGCGTCCAGGCGCAGCGTCCAGCGGACCGCGGTGTTCAGCACGACCTCGACCGCGGCCGGGCCGCCGGAGGACAGCGACAGACGTACGCCCCCCTGGTCGTTCTCGGCCAGCGGCCGCACGCCGCCCCCGGTCGTAGAGATCCGGTACAGGTCGTCGCCGAGGTCGCCGGCGCGCACCGCGATCGAGTCGATGTCGTCGACCAGGTCGAAGATCGCCTCGGTACGCCCGTTCACCGGCCCGGTCACCGACGTGTCGCCTTGCCGCTCCACCGACTGCGCGACCGGCTCGCCCGGCCGGTCCTGGTCCGACCGCGGCACCAGCAGGATCGCGGCCGCCATGCCGCCCAGGAACACGATCGCGCCGACCGCAGCCCACTGCTTGCGCCGCCGGGCCCGGCGATCGACCGGTGGCCCCGGGTCGGCCGGTGCGCCCGGGTCGGCCGGTGGGCGCGGGTCAGCCGGTGCGCCCGGTGGCCGCGGGTCAGCCGGTGCGGCCGGTGGCCGCGGGTCAGCCGGTGGGCCCGAGTCGGCTGGCGGCCGGGGCACCTTGCGGCGGCACTTCGGCAGAGTCCAGCTCCGGCCGCTGGCCAACACCGGCGGAGCCGGGTGTTCCTCCGGCGACGGCGGGGCCGGTTCGGTCAACGGGTACGCCATATCGACGCCGTTGCCGGTCGTCGGGATGCCGTCGTAGACGAACAGATCGTCCAGCGACCAGTAGCGCACGGCCTCGACCGGCGGGAACCCGATCGGGTCGGTCGGCTCATCCACGAAGCGGGGCGGTTCGCCCACACCGGCCGAATCGAGCGTCATGGTTCCTCCAGCCTCGGCACACCTGTCAATCCTCAATACGGATCGAACGGCTCCGCGGATGGGTGTCGCGACAGACCGACGCCGTCCCCGGGCAGGCCGGGGACGGCGTCGTGGTGGATCCGGCGCCGAGGCCGGCCTTCGGTCAGGCGGTCGTGCCGGTGACCGTGGTGCCCGACTTGGTCACGTAGTAGGTGACCGTCGCGCCGCTCCAGAAGTGCAGGGTGAGCGTCACCTTCGCGCCGTCGGTGACATCGGCGAAGAACTCCGGGGTCAGGGCGATGGTGCCGGCGGTGGGGTCCGGCAGGAAGGTGTACGCGAACTCCTTGAACGACGTCCAGTTCTGCGGCCCGGCGTTCGTGCCGTCGGCGTACTTGGCCTCGAGCGTGGCCAGTCGGTCGCCGCGGAACGTGGTCGGGATGGTGAAGGCGGTCGTCGTCCCGGTGCTGTCGGCAACGGTCGGCGGGTCGTAGGTGATGATGTCGATCCGCCACGGCACGCCGGTGGAGAACACCGCGGAGAGGGTCGCGTTCACCCCGTACGCCCGATCGCCGACCAGTCGGGTGACGGTGGCCGCGGTGAGCGTGAGCTGGTCGCCGGACACCGTGTAGTCGGTGCCCTCGACGAGGTCGGTGCCGTCGTACCGCAGCGCCGAGAACGTCGTGCCGTTGAG
>DASWMR010000537.1:0-9740 GCA_036399635.1 Actinoplanes sp.
GCCGGAGCAGGCTGGGCCGGAGCAGGCTGGGCCGGGGCCGGCGGTGCCGCCAGGCCGGATCGGTGTTCCGGTGCGGCTGGCTGATCCGACGGCGCTGACCCTGGTGCATCCGGGCAACCGGGTCGACCTGCTCCGCCGCGACGAGAAACCCGGCAGCGTCACCGCGGTGGCCGCGGCCGCCCTGGTCCTCGATGTCACCGGAACGAGCGATCCGACCGGTGGCGGTCTCTTGCTGGCGCTGACCCCGGCCGAGGCAAAGCTTGCCGTCGCCAGCTCGGGAGACGGCTTCGCCATAGTGATCCGCCCAGGGTGACGCCGCAGGGCCGTCGTGATCCCGCCAGACCACAGAGCCAGGTCGGTACCGCCGGGCCGTCGTGGCCGGGCGGGATGTCGGAACCGGCCGGGCCGTCGGAGTCCACCGGGACGTGGGAGCTGACCGGCCGTCGCGGCCCCGCGGGTGCGGGCGGGCTCAGCCCCAGTGCGGCGGGCGGTCCTCGATCAGGCGTTCGTCGTTGCCATAGTCGGGTTCCCCCCAGCCGCGCGCGGTGTCGTCGCGGGTCTGGTCGACCAGGATGGGGGCATCTTCCGAGTCGAAGTCGACCTCACGCTCGGCATCGTGGTCACGCTCGGGCTCATCCAGAATGCTCACGCCTACGAGGGTAGGCCGTGCCCTTTCGGACGTCTGCCCCCTTCGGCTGTACCGTCAGTGAACGTGAACTCCCCCACCGGTGGCCCGGACGACGACGCGTACTGGCAGCGCCCGGATCCCGACTCCGCCGCCCCGGGTGCGGCTCCCCGGCCGGTCCCGCAGCCCGATCCGGCCGAGGGATACGCCGGTCCGCCCCGCCCGGCCCCGCCCTCGCCGTACTGGCGCCCGCCGACCGTCGCCGAGCCGCCACCGCCGCGGTCCATGCCGCCGCAGGACATGGACGCCCTCGACGACGCCGAGGGCTCGGCCCGCACGGTGACCTACGGCATCGGCCTGGTGGCGGGCGCGATCGCGCTGATCCTCATGTGCCTGCTCTGCGCCCGAGTGATCTTCTAGTCGGGCTCTAGTAGGTTCCCCAGACCGCCGTGGCGCCCGAGTCGCCGGTCCTGAACACGTAGTAGCCGGAGACGACCGCCAGCACGATCACGACGGCCTGCAGTCCGATCCCGGCCGCCTTGGGTAGCGTCGACTCTCGGCGCCAGGTCAGCCCGACCAGCACCAGGGTGACCACGCCGAGCCCCAGCGTGCACCAGAACGTCAGCGATCCGAAGCCCATGTGGTCATCGAGGATCTCCTTGCCGGGACCCTTGAGGCCCTGGTCGAGCAGCCGGTTGTACAGCTCGCTGCCGGACAGCATGGTCACCAGCGTGGTTATCGGCGCGACCAAGGCGAGCAGTCCGACCGCCCAGCCGAGCTGCGGACGCCAGCGCGGCATGAGCGCGTAGACAATCGCGCCGGCGGCCAGGAGTGGGACGAAGATTACCGCGGCATGCAGAATGAGTGCATGGACCGGCAAGCCGTTGATCTGGTCGAACACGACGCCTCCTGATTGTCGGACGGATCGCCAGCTTAGAGGTATCTGACGACGCAACCATCCCCCGCCAACGCGTACAACCGCCTGTCCGATCCGGTTCAGCCACCCGCCCGATCCTGCAAATTTCCCACCGGAACGGGCCCCAGATCCGGCCGAGGAGTTGGGGATTTGCCGGAACCGTGTTGTCATGGACCGATGTCCACCGGCGAAGATCTCCTTCGTGCGCACGGCCTTCGGGTCACCCGGCCGCGCCTCGCCGTGCTGGAGATTCTGACCGGGGGTGGCCACCTCGAGGTCGACGAAATCGCCAGCCGGGCCCGCACCCGCCTCGAGTCGGTCTCCACCCAGGCGATCTACGACGTGCTCGGCGCACTCTCCCGCGCCGGCCTGGCCCGCCGCCTGGAGCCGGCCGGCAGCCCCGCCCGTTTCGAGGCCCGGGTCGGCGACAACCACCACCACATCGTCTGCCGCGGCTGCGGCGAGATCGCCGACGTCGACTGCGCGGTCGGCGAACGCCCATGCCTCGCGCCGAGCGCGGTCCACGGCTTCGAACTCGACGAGGCCGAGGTGACTTTCTGGGGCTTGTGCCCGCAATGCCAGGAAAAGCGCAATGCCGACCTTCGCGGTACGGCGTAGCCGAGTCCCGGGTTTGCGCGGCCGGTCCGTCGTAGTCCGACATTCACCGGTCGGCACTCGCGCTGACCACCCCAGGATCGTTCCGGGGCGTGACCAATCAGATTCTGAACAAGTTCAACTTCGGCCGCCTGGCGTGGCAATCTGGGATTCATGAGTCAAGACGCGGGCCTGTTCGGACCGGATTCGATCACCTGGAAACTGCACCAGGAGCCGATCCTCATGCTCGGTGGGCTCCGCTCGCTCTATCTGCAGGCGCTGCACCCGAGGGCAGTCGCGGCGATCGCCCAGAACTCCGGCTATCGCGCCGACCCGTGGGGCCGGCTCAACCGCACGTCGCTCTACGTCGCCACCGTCGTCTACGGCAGCACGGCCGAAGTGCACGAAGCCGCCGGCCGCCTTCGTCGCCTGCACAGCAGGATGTCCGCGGTCGACCCGCGCACCGGCGAGCGGTTCCGCGTCGACGATCCCGAGTTGCTGCGCTGGGTCCACGTGGCCGAGGTCGAGTCGTTCCTGACCACCGCCACCCGGGCCGGCCTGAAGCTGACGCCCGGCGAGGTCGACCAGTACTACACCGAGCAACTGCGCGCCGCCGAGCTGGTCGGCCTCGACCCGGCGACCGTCCCCGGCACCGGGGCCGAGGTGGCCGCCTACTACGACGCGATGCTCCCGGAACTGATCCTCACCCGCGACAGCGCCGAGACCGCCCTGTTCCTTACCGTGCCGCCGGTGCCCCGCAGCTGGGGCGGCCGCGCGCTACGCCTGGGCCTGACTCTCGGCCCCACCCGCTGGGCCTACTTCGGCATCGCCGGCACGGCGATCGCCCTGCTCCCGCCGTGGGCCCGCCGCCTGTACGGCGGACCGGGCTGGCCGACCACGGACCTGACGGCCGACCTGTCCGTACGCGGCATCCGCCTCCTGATCTCAACGATCCTGGCGGCCCTCCCACCCGACTACCGCACCAGCCCGATCCGCCGAGAGGCCCTGGCCCGGATGGCCACCGCCTAGCCACCGCGCCCCGAGCCCAGCGCCCCGCGCCCCGCGCCACTTCCGGAGCCGCGCCAACCTGTCATCGGCCGTCCGACCCGGCCGGCCCGGCTCCCGCACCCGCCCATCCCAGCTCACCCCGGCCACTCGGCCCCGGCTCACCTCGGCCCCAGCTCACCTCGGCCCGGCCACTCGGCCCCGGCTCACCTCGGCCCGGCCCGCTGGCCCCAGCTCGGCCCGGCCTGGCGCGCTCAGATCGCCGGCTGTTCGACCGCCGCCCAGGGCTCCTTCGCCGCCACCTCGGCGCCCGCCGGGCAGGCTCGGCGGAAGTCGCACCACCCGCACAGGCTGCCCGGATTGGTGGGGAACTCGGCGTCCGGATCGGCGCCCGCCGCCACCGCGCGCTCGGCCGCGATGATGTCGCGCGCCGTCTCCTCGGCGCGGCTGACCTGGCGGGCCAGCGACTCCGCGGTGTGCTCGTGCGCCGCGACCGTGCCGGTCGGCAGGTGGTGCAGCTCGACCCGACGACACGGGCGGCGGAACACGCGCTCCGCGGCGTACGCATACAGCGCCAGCGCCTGCGAACCCCGGGCGTCGTCGGCGTCCAACCCGGACCGACCGGTCTTGTAGTCGACGATCACCGCCTCGGGACCGCCCGGGCCGGACCGCGCGTCGATCCGGTCGGCCCGGCCGTTGAATGCCAGCACCGCGGTCTTCGTCGCCACCACCCGCTCGACGCCGAGCGGCTCGTCGGCCGGGTCGAGACCCGCAACGTACGTCTCGAGCCACTGCAGGGCCCGCTGGTAGGCGGCCCTTTCCTGGTCGGTGTCGCGGTAACCCTCCCGCACCCAGGTGGACTTGAGAAGCGTGGGCAGCGCACCCGGAGCTCGCCGGTCGGTCGGCACCGCATACCAGTTTTTCAGTGCCGTGTGCACGCTGGCGCCGAGCGAGTTGTGTGCCCAGGGCGGGCCCTTCGACGGGGTGGGCCGGTCGACGTAGGAATACCGGTATCGCCGCGGGCAGTCGGCGAACGCACCCAGCTTGCTCGGCGTGCACACGAAAAGCCGCTCCGGCATGCCGGCGAAACCCAGCTGCTC
Organism: Actinoplanes sp.; assembly: GCA_036399635.1. Classification (GTDB taxonomy): domain Bacteria; phylum Actinomycetota; class Actinomycetes; order Mycobacteriales; family Micromonosporaceae; genus Actinoplanes. The sequence goes on from DASWMR010000537.1 coordinate 4,241, forward strand.
GGGGATCGCGCCGGGGCGGGTGGGCGGACGGGGTCTGGTGGAGGGCACGCGGTAATCCTGCCAGCACGGTCTGACAAGAATCGGGTCAGCCCGCGGCGTACAAATCCACGAATGCCGCCACCGCGTCGGCGATCAGCTGTACCGCGATCGCGGCCAGCAGCAGGCCCGCGATCCGGGTGAGCACCTCGATGCCGGCCGGCCGCAGCAGTTTGACGATCACCCCGGAGAAGCGCAGTACCAGCCAGACCGTGATCATCACGAGCAGGATGCCGCTCCCGATCACCAGGTATTCGTCGAGGCCGTCGGCGCGGCGCACGAAGAGCATGGTGGCCACGATTGCGCCCGGGCCGGCGAGCAGCGGCGTACCGATCGGCACCAGGGCGACGTTGCTGGTCCCGCCCGGTTTTTCGGCCTCGTCGGTCTTGCCGGTGAGCAGCTGCAACGCCACGAGCACCAGGAGCAGGCCGCCGGCGCCCTGCAGGGCGGGCAACTGGACGTGGAGATAGTCGAGCAGCGTCTGCCCGGCGACCGCGAAACCGACGATCACGCCCAGGGCGAGCAGGACGGCCTGGGTGCCGGCCTTCGTGCGGGCCCGGACCGGCATGGTCCCGGTCAGCGCCAGGAACACCGGCACCATGCCGGGTGGGTCGACGATTACCAGCAGGGTCACGAAGACCTCGCCGAGCAGCTTGAGATTCACCCGATCAAGGTATGGCCCAGCCTTCTTCTCCGGCCCGCAGTGCGGCCAGCGTCACCACAGGACGGGCACCCCGGTTGCGGCGGAGACGATCTTCTCGTACGCCCCGGGGTCGGTGGTGAACGCACCAAGCTGGACTGTCTTGTGCGTACCGTGGAAATCGGATGATCCAGTGGCAACCAGGCCGAGCCGGTCCGCCAGAGCCCGCACGTGAGCCCGCTCGGCGGGCGAATGATCCTCGTGATCGGCCTCGAGTCCGAAGAGGCCGATGTCGGCAAGCTCCTCGATCAGCCGGTCTGGCACCACCCGGCCGCGCGTCGTGGCCCGCGGATGCGCGAACACCGCGACGCCGCCGGCCTCCCGCACCGCCCGAACCCCCTCGAAAACATCAAGATCAGCCTTCGGTACGAAGTAGCGCGCGCCCAGCCAGCGCGAGGCGAAGGCCTCGTCGGTGGTACGCACCAGTCCCGCCCGGGTCAGTGCCTGGGCGATATGCGGCCGGCCCACCGACCCACCTGCGGCGTATCTGTGCACCTCATCCCAGGTGATCGGCACGCCGTCCGCACGCAGTCGCCCGACGATCTTCTCGGCGCGCTGCTCGCGGTCGGTGCGCAACCGAGACAGGTGGGCGGCGAGCCGCGGCTCGGCCGGGTCGAACAGGTAGGCCAGCAGGTGCAGGGCGATCGGCGGCTGCGCGCCGTGCCAGCGGCAGGACAACTCGGCGCCCCGCACCAGCCGCACACCGTCGGGCCGGGCCGCGGCGGCCGCTGCCCACCCGCCCGTGGTGTCGTGATCCGTGATCGCCATCACGTCCAGGCCGGCCGCGGCACCCGCCTCGACCAGCTGGGCCGGAGAGAGGGTGCCGTCGCTGGCGGTCGAGTGGCAGTGCAGGTCGATTCGGGTCACCCGAAAACGCTACCGGCCACCCCGAGCGCCGACAGCTGAGCCATGAGAGCACTTCATCACAGCATCACTGCCGGTGCCCGGCCCTCAGGCGTCGTCGCCGTCGCTGTCCTTGCCGAGCCGTGCCTCGACGGCCTGCGGTTCGTACATCTCCTCGACGACGCGCAGGTATAGCTCGTTGGGATTGGGCAGATGCTTGACCTCGCGGAGAGCCTGGTCCTGGCCGGCCGACTCCAGCACGAAGGTGCCGTAGCTGAGCATCCGGCCGAGCGCGGACTGCTCGTATTTCATGTCGGTGACCCGCAGCAGCGGCATCATGGCCACCTTGCGGGTGATGATGCCGTTGACCACCATGACCCGCTTGTTGGTCAGGATGAAGCGATCGAAGTACCAGTCGAAGACCTTCCACGCGACCCAGCCGATCACCCCGAGCCAGATCAGCACGGCGACCGTGACCAGCCCGTCGACATCCTGCCGGGTCAGGAAGCCGGCCAGGTAACCCAGGGCGAGGGTGGCGCCGGCGCCGATACCGAGCGGCCCGGAAAGATGAATCCAGTGCCTTTTCCACTCGCCGCGGTATCGCTCGGTGGGGAAGAGGTAGCGAGCGACCAGTGTGGTCGGCTCGTCCTCCAGTGGCAGCACCCGTCGTGGACCGCCGCCACCGCCCTCGGGGCCGAGACCTTCCAGCTCCTCCTGGGTGAAGACCGGTCGCTCGTACTCCACGGTTTCGGTCGCATAGCCGGCATCCTGCGCGTAGCCTGCGTCCTCCGAGTAGCCGGCCTGGGGTGCGTAGCCCGCGTCGGGCGAGAATCCGGGTCCGTCCGAAAAGGTTCGGCGCCGCGAATACTCGGGGTCCTCATCGAACGCCGGATCGGTGAACCCGAAGTTCTCATCGTCGTCCCGAGGGCGCCCGGCGCCCTCGCCTCGAGGCTCGTGCGGCTCAGCTGGACCACCCATACGGTGATGCTAAGCGACGAGGTTCGTGAAGAACGTGCCGAAGCCTCGGGCAATATCCGCGATCGTGCCTCCGAGTGACTCGAAGACAGACGCCGCCGAGTTCGGGTTGAAGGCGATGAAGAAGATCAAGAACGCGATACCGAGCCAGGTCAGAACCTTCTTGATCATGGCGGGCCTTCTCCTGTGGGTGCGGGTGACGGTCAGCGCCGCGGCAATACTGACGGTATCAGCTTCGTCGCTCCGTGTGAACAATGTGGCCGAAAAGCCGATACCGCTTCAGGGACCTAAGCCCTGATCAGACGTTTCTGATCAGACCCGGCCATGCAGACACGGTGACGGCGCTCCGTACACGAGCTCGGGCGGCACCCCCTCGCAGAGATCGTGCAGCACCACGTGCTCCGCGAGGAAGTAGCCCGCGCTTGCCGGCCACGCTACCGCATAGAGCCACATTCCTTTGGCCTCACTCACGTACGCGCTTCGATCCTCTGGGGACTTGACGCACCACAGTGGAGTGGGGTGGCCGGCCGCCTTGATCTTGGCATGCGGGCCGGCATGGCCGTTCGGGTCGGCGAGCGCCTCGGCGATCAGATAGCCCGGGTCGATGCCCGGGATGCCGGCGAACCGGGTACCCAGACCGACCCCCGGGAGTTCGGCGATCAGCATCAGGTCGGCGGGCCCGCCACCGAGCGGCTCCGGGCCGCTACAGGAGATCGCCGTGGCCCGGATGCCGAGCCGGTCGTCGCCGGCCCAGCCGGCACCGGTCACCATCCAGCCCGGCGGCAGCGGCCACGGACACCAGAACGGCACCTTCTCGGCCGTCGGCATCTGGTGTTGCACCATGCTGTCGACGATCTCGGTGTTGATGTGCTCGGCCACGTGAAACGGCGGGACGTCACCGCAGTTGTCGCAACGCCAGGCGCTGTGCATCAGATCCGGACTCCGGACCTGCGCACCACACCTAGGGCAACTCACCGTGACACCCACTCACCTACCGTCCTGCCCCGGCGACGTGCCGTCAAGCGAATCGGCAGAACCCGGACGGATCAGAAAAATTCACTCGGGCGGGGGTCCCGCGTGCGCGCGAATCCAGGCATGCATGGCGATGCCGCTGGCCACCCCGGCGTTGATCGAGCGTGTCGAGCCGTACTGGGCGATCGAGAAGAGGCGGGCACAAGCGGCCCGGGCGTCCGCCGAGAGGCCGGGACCCTCCTGCCCAAACAGCAGTATGCAGCGGCGTGGAAGAGCAGTGCTCTCCATGGGCACTGAGCCGGGCAGGTTATCGATCCCGATCACCGGCAGGTCGTGCCCGGCGGCCCAATCGGCGAACTCGCCGATGGTCGGGTGGTGCCGGACGTGCTGGTAACGGTCGGTGACCATGGCGCCCCGCCGGTTCCACCGGCGCCGGCCGACGATGTGCACCTCGGTGGCGAGGAACGCGTTGGCGTTGCGGACCACGGTGCCGATGTTGAAGTCGTGCTGCCAGTTCTCGATCGCCACGTGAAAGTCGTGGCGCCGGGTGTCGAGATCGGCGATCACGGCTTCCCGGGTCCAGTAGCGGTAGCGGTCCACCACGTTGCGGCGATCTCCGTGCGCCAGCAACTCCGGGTCGTACCGCTCGTCGGTGGGTGGCTCGCCCACCCACGGACCCACGCCGACCTCGGGTGACTCGTCCTCATCGGCAATCATGGGCGGATACGCTACCGACGCCGTGAAGCCCGTCCGTTCGGGGAGTATTGCGGCTTTTGAGGGCGACGTGATTCGGCTCACACGAGAAACGTCCGTGCCCCGATCAGGCGCCCCGCAATAAGGATTACCTGCAGCAAAGCGGACGTCATATTTCGATGCGAGGTCGAGAACCCGCCCGGTACGTATCGTTACGATAAGTTGGCCAAGGCCGACATCGCGTTCGGAATTCGTGCCGCCGGCCATGTGTCGCGGCCCACGGGACGGGAATGGCCAGCAGGGGCGATGAGTTGCATCGCAGGCAAGCCACATTTCCCGGGACGGAGACATCATGGCGACGGTTGCACTGACCGCTGAGAACTTCGACGAGGTCACCGGCAAGGACGGGATCGTCCTGGTCGACTTCTGGGCGAGCTGGTGCGGGCCTTGCGTCCGCTTCGCTCCCACCTACGAGCGGTCTTCCGAGAACCACCCGGACATCACCTACGGCAAGGTCGACACCGAGGCCCAGCAGGAGGTGGCCGCGAAGTTCGACATCCGTTCGATCCCCACGATCATGGCGGTTCGCGACGGAGTGATTGTCTTCTCGCAGCCCGGCGCGCTCCCCGAGTCGGCGCTGGAAAACCTCATCGAGCAGGTGCAGAAGCTCGACATGGACGACGTGCGTCAGCAGCTCGCAGCACACAGCCACTGACCTCGCCCTCAAGAAACCCGCGGACCACTGACGGTCCGCGGGTTTTTCTTCGCCTACTGCCGTACGCGGTCAGGCCGCTCCCGGCCCGCTCCGCCCCGCTGCGTTGATCGACACGCCTCCGTCGCGACACGCCGGGCGCCGCCTGGACAACGGGATCGAACATGTGTTCGAATTTCGCCATGCGATGGTCCAACCTGTCGGCCCCGTCCGACGGCGACCCGCTCCTCGACAGGGCGGCGCCGGCGGCTCCACCCCTGCCGCTGGCGCTGCCCGGCGCCACGGTCCGCACCTTCGACACCCCCGGCTTCGCCGGCATGACGTTCTACGAAATCCAGGCAAAGAGCCTGATCAACCGCGTCCCCGGGGCGTCCCGGGTGCCCTTCGAGTGGACCGTGAACCCCTACCGTGGCTGCTCGCACGCCTGCGCCTACTGCCTGGCCGGCGACACTCCCATCCTGATGGCCGACGGCTCCACCCGCCCACTCGCCGACCTGCGCCCCGGTGACGCCGTGCTGGGCACGATGGGCGCCGGCGCCTGCCGGCGCTACGTGCCGACCACGGTCCTC
>DASWMR010000538.1:0-4151 GCA_036399635.1 Actinoplanes sp.
CGCGGTCAGCGCCAGCCCCACCCACCACAGCCACCCCAGGCCGACAAACTGGCCGAACCATACGAACAGCGCGAACGTCAGCACGTGCGTAACCGTGGAGATGTGCAGCGCGGTCCGCACGCCGAACCGGGCGGGGGTCGAGTGCACGCCGATCCGCCGGTCCACCTCGACGTCCTGGCAGGCGTAGATGATGTCGAAGCCGCCGATCCACAGGCCGACCGCGACGCCGAGCACCCAGGCCGGTCCGGAACCGGCGAAGGTGCCGGTGACCGCGAGCCACGCACCGACCGGCGCGACCGCCTGGGCCAGGGCCAGCACGTAATGCGGGAAGTTGGTGAACCGCTTCGCATAGGGATAGATGATCAGTGGGAGCACCGCGAGCGGCGACAGCAGCAGGCAGAGCGGGTTCAGCAGCCCGGCCGCGAGGAAGAGGAACACCAGCGAGACCGCGGCGCCGGTCCAGGCGGTGCGCAGGCTCACCGCCCCGGTGACGAGCTCGCGATTGCGCGTACGGGGATTGAGCGCGTCGATCTTGCGGTCCAGGATCCGGTTGGCCGCCATCGCGAAGGTACGCCCGGAGACCATAGCCACGGTGATCAGCAGCAGGTCGATCCAGTGCACGCCGCCGCTCCGCACCGAGTCGGCCGGCCCGGCCATCGCCACCAGGGCGGACAGGTAGGCGAACGGCAGCGCGAAGACGGAGTGCTCGATCGCCACCAGCCGCAGGAAGGCCTTGGCCTTGCCGGGCTTCTCGGGAGTGGGCGCCACCGCCGTCATATCCCGTACTCCTTCCACCGCTTATCCACCAGCGAGACCACCTCGGGCGCCATCGTCATCTCCTCGGGCCAGCCCCGGTGGTAACCCTCGGCGGGCAGTTTGCGGGTGGCGTCCAGTCCCGCTTTGCCGCCCCAGAACTGCTGGTAGGAGGCGTGGTCGAGGTGGTCGACCGGGCCCTGGGTGACCAGCAGATCGTGGTCGTAGTCGACGTTGCCGAAGGCCCGGAACGCCACCTCGGCGTAGTCGTGCACGTCGCAGTCCTCGTCCACCACGACGATCAGCTTGGTGAGCGACATGAGGTGCGCTCCCCAGACCGCGTTCATGATCTTCTGGGCATGCTTCGGGTACCGCTTGCGGATCGAGACGATCACGCAGTTGTGGAAGACGCCGGCCGCCGGCATGTCGTAGTCGACGATGTCCGGGATCAGCATCTTCAGCAGCGGCAGGAAGATCCGCTCGGTCGCCTTGCCGAGGCCGTGGTCCTCCTGCGGCGGCTTGGACGTGATGATCGAGTGGTAGACCGGCTTCTTGCGCATCGTCATGCACTCGATGTGCAGCACCGGGAACGGCTCAATCGGGGTGTAGAAGCCGGTGTGGTCGCCGAACGGGCCCTCCGGCATCCGCTCGCCCGGCTCCAGGTAGCCCTCCAGCACGATCTGGGCGTGCGCCGGCACCTGCAGCGCGACGGTCCGGCAGTCGACCATCTCGACCCGCTCGCCGCGCAGGAAGCCGGCGAACAGATACTCGTCGATGTCGCCGGGCAGCGGGGCGCTCGCCGCGTAGCTGACCACCGGGTCGCAGCCGATCGCGACGGCGACCGGGAGACGCTGCCCCAGGCGCTCCGCGAGGGCGTGGTGTGCGGTGGAGTCCTTGTGGATCTGCCAGTGCATGCCCAGAGTGTTGCGGCTGTGCTGCTGGAGCCGGTACAGGCCGAGGTTTCGTTTTCCGGTCTCCGGGTGCTTGGTGTGGGTCAGCCCGAAGTTGTGGAAGACCCCGCCGTCGCCGGGCCACACCTGCAGGCCGGGCAGCCGGTTCAGGTCGACCTCGTCGCCGGTGAGCACCACCTCCTGGCAGGGCGCGGTCTTGACCTTCCGGGGCGGCACCGACTTGAGCTGCAGCACCTTGCCGATGCCTTCGCGGATGCCGGACCAGCCGACCGGCAGCTCCGGCCGGACCAGCGCACCGATCCGGTCGCCGATCTCGTCCAGCGAGTCGACGCCGAGCGCCATCGCCATCCGCTTCTCGGTGCCGAACAGATTGATCGCCACCGGCATGTCGCCGCGGGTGGGCCGCTCGAAGAGCAACGCCGGGCCGCCGGCCCGAACGGTGCGCGTCACCACTTCGCTGATCTCCAGCGTCGGGTCCACCGGGACGGTGACCCGGCGCAACTCACCGGCCGCTTCCAGGGCGGTGAGGAAGCTCTGCAGATCCGGATACGGAAACCCACGAGGCGCCATGCCCATCAGTCTTCACCACGGCGACGAACGGGCAGTGCGGGGGCGATCACCGTCACTCCGGATGTCCGGTTCGCGTTGACTGGGCGACTATTGCCATACGTACAGGCGAGGTGCGGGTTGCCGAAGGTGTCGCTGTTCTGTGCTGCGGCCGGCCTGACGGCGGCCCTGGCCGGCACGGTTCCGGCGCAGTCGGCTCCGAAATCCGGGTTACCCCCCTGCCCGGCCGGTGGGGCGTCCACGGCGTCGCCGACCGAGCCGGCCGGGCCGGGCAGCCCCGGCGCCTGCCAAGCGGGCCGGCCGGTGGTCGAGTCGGCGGCGCGGATCGTCCGGCGCGGCGAGACCGGCTTCACCCCGACCGGCTATCACCACCTGGGCGCGAACACCGGCGGCGAGTGGTCCGGCGTCTCGGGGCGGATCTCCGTGGTGGACGTGTCGGTGCGGCCCGGCACGTACGACTTCGTGGCCGGCCGGTTCATGGCGAAGCGCAACATGGGCCGCGGCAACGTCGCCTGGCTGGAGGCGGGCTGGGCGGAGACCGGCTGGTCCGCGCCCGGCCGCCAGCATGTCTACACGTTCAACACCAACACCAAGACCTGGCAGTTCTACGACCAGTACCCGCTGCGGGTGGGCGACAAGGTGTGGATCGACGTCCGCTCGGACGCGGACGGGGTGTGGGGTGCCTGGCTGTGGTGGAACAACCGGTGGAACCTGCTGACCGCGCAGCGGCTGCCGATCGGTGCCACCGCGACCGTCGAGCAGTACGTCGAGGTGCACGTCGACGGCGGCCGGCCGAGCCGGGTGGACGTGCCCACGATGACCATCGACAACGTGCGGCTGCGCCCCCCGGGCGGCGGGGAGCAGCGCTTCTGGCGCGAGGACGTGCCGACGCTCACCGGCGTCGACCCCGGACAGGACCAGCGCCGCGGCGGTTTCTGCCTGAACTGGCTGACCCGATACGACACCTGGACCGCGGGCGACTGCCGGGATGACGGTGATGATGACCACGACCTGCTGGGCTCGGTGCTGCGGCCGGTCTGGCCGCTGCGCACGATCCGGCCGCCGAACCTCCGCGTGCGGCCCGGCAAGCACAGCGCCCCCACCCGGCCGAGTCGCACGAGTCGGTCGACCCCGCCGGTCAAGCGGTAACGGTCAGTCGCCGGCGTTCGCGTAGGAGTGCAGACCCTCGAAGAACAGGTTCACGCCGAACAGGTTCATCAGCATGGTCGCGAAGCCGAACAGCGCGATCCACGTCGCCACCGTGCGCTTGACGCTGGGGGTCGAGCGGGCGTGCAGGTAGGCCGCGTAGACGATCCAGGAGATGAAGGCCCAGACCTCCTTGGGGTCCCAGCCCCAGTAGCGCCCCCAAGACGCCTCGGCCCACAGCGGCCCGGCGATCAGCGCGCCGAAGGTGAACAGCGGGAAGGCGAACGCGTGCAGCCGGAAGGTCAGCCGCTCCAGCAGCGGCGCGGCCGGCACGTGCCTACCCAGCGTGTAGGGGAAGTGGCGCTTGCCGGCGTCGTACCCGTTGCGGATCAGGAACATCGCGGCCGGCACCGAGCCGATCAGCAGGATGCCGGAGGACACGATGATCGTCGAGACGTGCACGATGAACCAGTAGGAGTGCAGCGCCGGGACCAGCGGACCCACCGGCGTGTACGCGATGAGGCCGTCCGCGCCGAGCAGAACGACCAGGGCCAGCGAGGCGAACAGGCCCAGATGTCGCAATGCCGGGTTACGCAGCACGACGCCGAGCCACACCGCGGACGCCACGAAGGTGGCCGACAGGATGTACTCGTACATGTTGCCCCAGGGCATCCGGTCCGCCGCGATGCCACGGGTGACCAGCGTGGCCAGGTGCAGCAGCAGCGCCAGGGCGTTGATCGCGACGGCGATCCGGCCGACCAGCTCGCCGCGGCG
>DASWMR010000539.1:0-8442 GCA_036399635.1 Actinoplanes sp.
ACCCCAGACACGACGCCGGGCAGGACGCGTGCGGTGTCCGGCGCATCGGCCGGGCCGAACCGGAGCGGGTCCATGACGGCAACCGGGCGGGCCCCCATCGCCAGGATGTCGCGGACGATGCCGCCGACGCCGGTCGCGGCGCCCTGATAGGGCTCGACGAAGCTGGGATGGTTGTGCGACTCGACCTTGAACGTCACCGCGAGCTCGTCGGAGATCTGCACCACACCGGCGTTCTCGCCGATGCCGGCCAGCATCCGGGTGTTCTGCGGCACCTTCTCGCCGAACTGGCGCAGGTGCACCTTGCTCGACTTGTACGAGCAGTGCTCGCTCCACATGATCGAGTACATCGCCAGCTCGGAAGCGGTGGGACGCCGCCCGAGGATCTGGCGGATGCGGTCGTACTCGTCGTCCTTGAGGCCGAGCTCGGTGTGCGGCTGCAGCTCGTCCGAGGTGTGGAACGCCCGCTGCACCGTGTCGGGCCCGCCGTCGAACTCACCGACCAGCACGTCGGTCGCGGCGAAGCCGGTCGACCGTGGGCCCGGTCCGGGGGCCGCCGCGGGCGGCACCTCGGCGCCGCTGGTGGCCGTGTCCGGCTGCGTGGTCATTGCTGTCCCCCTGGGTGTCCACCCGCGGTCGCCCCCGCCAGGGCCCGCAGGACAGAGGTGAAGATGCCGAGGCCGTCGAGCGACGGACCGGTCAGCGCCTCCACCGCGTGTTCCGGGTGCGGCATGATGCCGACGACGTTGCCGGCCTCGTTGGTGATCGCCGCGATGTCGCGCTGCGAACCGTTCGGGTTGCCCCGGATGTACCGGGCCACCACCCGGCCCTCGGCCTCGAGCGCGTCAAGCGTGCGCTCGTCGGCCACGAAGCAGCCCTCGCCGTTCTTCACCGGGATCAGGATCTCCTGACCGACCAGCATGTTGTTGGTCCAGGCCGTGTCGGCCGACTCGACGCGCAGGAACTGGTCGCGGTTGCGGAAGTGCAGGCTCTGGTTCCGGGTGAGCGCACCGGGCAGCAGGTGGGCCTCGCAGAGGATCTGGAAGCCGTTGCAGATGCCGAGCACCGGCAGGCCGCCACGGGACGCGTCGATGATCGACTCCATCGCCGGGGCGAACCGGGCGATGGCGCCGGCGCGCAGAGCGTCCCCATAGGAGAAACCGCCGGGCAGCACCACGGCGTCGACGCCGTGCAGGTCGGGGTCGCCGTGCCAGAGGCGGACGACATCGGCACCGGCGAGCCGCACCGCGCGTGCTGCGTCCCCGTCATCCAGCGAGCCCGGGAAGGTGACCACACCGATCCGCATGGTCAGGCGACCTCGGCCGCAGAGGCGTCAAGGACGTGGATGTCGAAGTCCTCGATCACGGGGTTGGCGAGCAGCTTGTCGGCGATCTCACGGGCGCGCTCGAGATCGGGTTCACCGGCGAACTCGATCTCGATCCGCCGGCCGATGCGGACCGAGGAGACATCCGTCACGCCGAGCCGCGGCAGCGCGTTCGCCACCGCCTGGCCCTGCGGATCGAGGATCTCCGGCTTCAGCATGACGTCGACCACGACGCGAGCCACGGGCACTCCTGACTGATAGGTGTAAGCAGGCTGAGCCTACCTTGCGAACCGCGGACGAGGCCCGGGGGCCGGAGTCGGCCGAGCAACGTGAAACACGCTGAGCAGCACTCTCATCGGTGACCTCAACTGTGTGATCAGTTAAGCCTTCAACTAATCACGCGGGCATCACACCGGTGATAGGTGAACTATGAATGGTATGCGGCCGCGCGTCCGCCTCGTACGGTCGGAATATCGATCTCCCGATGAGCCGGCGGCGGTGGCCCCCAACCGCCGCCCGGCGCGGAGTCTCGAGCAGGAACTCCGCTGGGGCGTGACGTGAGGTCGAGCTCCGTTGCGCCCCGGCGGCTCAACTTCCGGCCAGTTACACCACCTGACCAACCACTGTGCACAGCGTCAGAGGATGGGTGCCGGGCGGTAGCCGGCCGCCTCCGGGTGTGCGTCGACGATCGTGGCGATCCGGTCGGCCACCGAGCGCACCTGGGACGGCGCGGCACCGACGAATGCGGCCCGGTCGGCCACCAGCGAGTCGATCTCGGCCCGGCTGAGCCGGAGCCGTTCGTCGCCGGCGAGCCGGTCGAAGAGGTCGTTGCCGGGCGCGCCCTTCTCCCGCATCGCCAGGGCCACACCGACCGAGTGCTCCTTGATCACCTCATGCGCCACCTCACGGCCGACACCCTTGCGCACGGCGGCCACCAGGATCTTCGTGGTGGCGAGGAAGGGCAGGAATCGGTCGAGCTCACGGGCGATCACGGCGGGGTACGCGCCGAACTCGTCGAGCACAGTGAGGAACGTCTGGAAGAGGCCGTCGGTGGCGAAGAAGGCGTCCGGCAGCGCGACCCGGCGCACCACCGAGCAGGAGACGTCACCCTCGTTCCACTGGTCGCCGGCCAGCTCACCGATCATCGACAGGTAGCCGCGGACGATCACGGCGAGCCCGTTGACCCGCTCGGACGACCGGGTGTTCATCTTGTGCGGCATCGCCGACGACCCGACCTGGCCCGGCTTGAAGCCCTCGGTCACCAGTTCCTGGCCGACCATCAGCCGGATCGTGGTGGCCAATGAGGACGGTGCGGTGACGACCTGGGCCAGCGCCGACACCACGTCGAAGTCCAGCGACCGGGGGTAGACCTGGCCGACGCTGGTCAGCACCCGGTTGAAGCCGAGGTGGGCGGCGACCCGCTGCTCGAGCGCGGCGAGCGCCTCGAAGTCACCGTCCAGCAGGTCGAGCTGGTCGGCGGCGGTGCCGACCGGGCCCTTGATGCCCCGCAACGGGTAACGGCCGATCAGATCATCGAGACGCTCGTACGCCACCAGGAGCTCTTCGGCTGCCGAGGCGAACCGCTTACCCAGCGTAGTGGCTTGCGCGGCGACGTTGTGCGACCGGCCGGTCAGCACTAGGTCGGAGTGCTCGACGGCGAGCGCGGCCAGCCGGGCCAGGGCGGCCACCACCCGGTCGCGGATGACCAGCAGGGACGCCCGGATCTGCAGCTGCTCAACGTTCTCGGTCAGGTCCCGCGAGGTCATCCCCTTGTGGATCTGCTCGAACCCGGCGAGCGCGCTGAACTCCTCGATCCGGGCCTTCACGTCGTGCCGGGTAACCCGCTCCCGCTTCGCGATCGACGGCAGGTCGACCCGATCGAGCACCGCCTCGTACGCCTCGAGGGCGCCGGCTGGCACCGAGACACCCAGGTCACGCTGGGCGCGCAGGACGGCGAGCCAGAGCCGGCGCTCCATCCGGATCTTCTCCTCCGGGGACCAGAGTGCGACGAGGTCGGTGGAGGCATAGCGGTTGGCGAGGATGTTCGGGATGGTCACGCGATCGATTCTTTCACGAGGCTAAGAACAGCCACGGCGCGTGACCACGGGTCGGGTCGTTCGGGGGTGGCACACTGCTCAGGAGGCGGCATTGTCGCTAGGGTTACCGGCGAGTAGGTAGCTCGAAATTCCGAAAGGTCTAAGATGACTGATTTCAACCCGGCGTCGCTCAGCTCGATCGGCCCGAAGGAGTTCGCTCAGCTCGTCAAGACGACACCGGATGCCCAGATCGCCGAGGTGATGGCCGGCGAATCGCGCACCAAGATTCTCGACGAGGTCTTCAACCGGATGCCGTCGCTGTTCCGACCGGAGAAGGCCGGCACCACCACCGCGGTGATCCACTGGATCATCACCGGCGGCGCCGACGGCGCGAGCGACACCTACGAGACGGTGATCGAGGACGGCGCGTGCACCGTCACCAACCAGCCGGTCCGCGAGCCGAAGCTGGCGATGACGATGGACCCGGTCACGTTCCTCAAGGTCGTCACGGGTGACGGGAACCCGATGATGATGTTCATGACCGGCAAGATCAAGGCGAAGGGCGACCTCGGTCTCGCGGCCAACGTCGCCAAGCTGTTCGACATCCCGCGAAGCTGATCCGCGGCGGGTGGGCCGGGCCTCGCCTACAGCGTGATCCGGCCCTCCACCGCCCCTAAGGCGATGTCGGTGCGGTACTGCGCGCCGGCCAGCCGAACCCCACCCACCACGGCGTACGCGGCATCGCGCGCGGCGGCGAGATCCGGCCCGGTGGCGGTGGCACTCAGCACCCGCCCACCCGCGGAGATCAGCGCGCCGTCGTCCCGTCGGGCGGTACCGGCGTGGATCACCCCGGCGGCCTCGGCGCCCTCGATCACGTCGCCGGTCCGCGGCGTACCCGGGTAGTTCGCACTCGCCACCACGACCGTCACCGCCGCGCCCTCGTGCCAGCGCAGCGGCGGGTGCTCGGCGAGAGTGCCGTTCGCGGCCGCCCGCAGCAGCCCGGCCAGCGGCGTCGCCAGCAGCGCCAGCACCACCTGGGTCTCCGGATCGCCGAACCGGGCGTTGAACTCGATCACCTTCGGTCCGTCCGGGCCGAGCGCGAGTCCGACATAGAGCAGCCCGGCGAACGGCGTGCCCCGGCGGCGCATCTCGGCCAGGGTGGGCTCGACCGTCTCCCGCATGACGCGCGCGACCAGGTCGTCCGGCGCCCAGGCCAATGGCGCGTACGCGCCCATGCCGCCGGTGTTCGGTCCGGCGTCGCCGTCGCCGAGCCGCTTGAAGTCCTGGGCCGGCATCAGCGGCACCGCCGCCGTCCCGTCGGTCACCACGAACAGGGACACCTCGGGACCGGACAGATACTCCTCGATCACGACCGTGCCGCACTCGGCAGCGTGCCGCTTCGCCTCCTCCAGCGAGGAAGTGACCACGACACCCTTGCCAGCCGCGAGGCCGTCATTCTTCACTACGTAGGGCGCGCCGAGAGCGTCGAGCGCGTTCGCCACGGCCGCCTCGTCGCGGCACGCATAGGAGCGGGCGGTCGGCACCCCGGCGGCCGCCATCACCTCCTTGGCGAACGCCTTCGACCCCTCCAGTTGTGCGGCCGCGGCGCTCGGCCCGAAGCAGGCGATGCCCTTGGCGCGGACGGCGTCGGCCACCCCGGCCACCAGCGGCGCCTCCGGACCGACCACCACCAGATCGGCGGCCAGCTCGACGGCGAGTGCAGCCACCGCGGCCGGGTCGGTGGCCGTCACCTCGTGCAGCTCGGCGGTCTGCGCAATGCCCGGATTGCCGGGGGCGGCGGCCAGGAAGTCGACGGACGGGTCGGCGGCGAGCCCGACAGCAAGGGCGTGTTCCCGCCCGCCAGAACCGATCAGAAGTACGCGCACGGGCGCCGATCCTACCGGCGGTCTCCTTCCGCGCGTCGCACACCGGGGCAGTCGCGTAAACTTCGGCAGTACCCGGGCCTCACCGAGTACGACCTGTTCGACGGAAGGCGTCACTGAAGTGCCGGTGATCGTGTTGGTCGGCGCCCAATGGGGCGACGAGGGCAAGGGCAAGGCCACTGACCTGCTGGGCGACCGGCTCGACTACGTGGTCAAGTTCAACGGCGGCAACAACGCTGGCCACACCGTGGTGATCAAGGGCGAGAAGTACGCCTTGCATCTGCTGCCCAGCGGCATCCTGACTCCCGGTGTGATCCCGGTGATCGGCAACGGCGTCGTCGTCGATCTCGCGGTGCTGTTTCAGGAGATCGACGGGCTCGAGGCCCGCGGCATCGACACGTCGCGGCTGCGGATCAGCGCGAACGCGCACGTCATCGCGTCCTACAACCGCACGCTCGACAAGGTCAGCGAGCGTTACCTGGGCGCCCGGCGGATCGGCACGACCGGTCGCGGCATCGGCCCGACCTACGCCGACAAGATGAACCGGATAGGCGTCCGCGTCCAGGACCTCTTCGACGAGTCGATCCTGCGGCAGAAGGTCGAGGCCGCGCTCTCCTTCAAGAACCAGGTCCTCTCGAAGATCTACAACCGGCAGGCGGTCAAGACCGACGAGGTGGTCAAGGAGCTGCTGTCGTACGTCGACCGGCTGCGGCCGTACGTCGGCGACACCGCGCTGGAGCTCGCCGAGGCGCTCGACAGCGACAAGGTGGTGCTCTGCGAGGCCGGCCAGGCCACCCTGCTCGACGTCGACCACGGCACCTACCCCTTCGTGACCAGCTCGAACGCCACCTCCGGCGGGGCCTGCACCGGTTCCGGCATCCCGCCGACCCGGATCGACCGGGTCGTCGCGGTGCTGAAGGCGTTCACCTCCCGGGTCGGCGAGGGCCCATTCCCCACCGAGCTGCACGACGCCACCGGCGACTACCTGCGCGAGGTCGGCCACGAGTACGGCACCACCACCGGCCGTCCGCGCCGAATCGGCTGGCTCGACCTGGTCATGGGCCGCTACGCGCAGCGGATCAACGGGGTGACCGACTTCGTGCTGACCAAGCTGGACAACTACGACGGGCTTGAGGAGATCGAAGTCTGCGTGGCCTACGAGGTGAACGGCGTCCGGCATGACGAGATGCCGGTCAGCCAGTCCGACTTCCACCACGCCGTCCCGGTCTACGAGACGCTGCCCGGCTGGAAGCAGGACATCACCGGTGCGCGCACCTTCGACGAGCTCCCGGAGAACGCCCGGAAGTTCATCGAGTTCGTCGAGGCGCGGATCGGGGCACGCATCTCGGTGGTCGGCGTCGGCCCCAGCCGCGACGAGGTCATCGAGCGCCACTCGGTGCTGAGCGGCGCCTGACGGTGTACGACGTCGTCATCCTCAGCCTCGCCGAGGGCGGCGGCTCCGCGGGAGCGTGCGGCGCGGCCTGCGACGGCTGCTCCACTCTGGAGAAGTCATCGGGCGAAGCCGCGGCTTTGGAGAAGTCGTCGGGCGCGGCTGCGGCTTTGGGAAAGTCGTCGGGCGCGGCCGCGGCTTTGGGAAAGTCGTCGGGCGCGGCTGCGGCTTTGGGAAAGTCGTCGGGCGCGGCTGCGGCGACCGGGTCGTGCGCGCCGCGGGTCCCGGTTCTGGCCTGCGCCGAGGCGCTCACCGCAGCTGGTGCTCGGGTGGAGACGATCACCGCCGCCTCCGACCAGGAGATCGACGACGTTCTGGCCCGCTTCGACGGTCCGGCCCGGCCCGACGGCCTGACCTGGCCGGACGGCGACAGCAAGCACCGGCTGATCGTCGCCACGGCCACCGACGGCCAGTTGCGCGCCGTCGTGCGACGGCTGGTCCGGCGGTACGCTCCGTCGCCCAGCAAGCGACCCGACGACCTGGCCGCGAACCGGACGGTGCCCGACCTCCCGCCGCTGGCCGTGCTCCCGCTCGACGCCGGCGCAAACACTGATCTCGCCGCCCAGCTCGGCCTGCCGCGCACCCCCGCGGCGGTGGCCGCGGCCGTGCTGCACGGTCCGGTCCGGCGACTCGACCTGCTGCGCAACGACGGCGGTTCGGTCACCGTGGACGGTGCCCTGGTCGGCGGCTCCGACGACGAGGGCCGGGCGGTGCCATGGCGGGGCCGGGTGGAGGTCGACGACGCCGTCCTCACCGACGGCACCGAGGCGGTCCTGGCCTGCGCGATCGGCAACGGCGGGGCGTATGCCGAGTTCGACGGCCTGCGGCTGCTCGCCGATGGCGACCCGACCGACGGGCAGGTCGAGGTGGCGGTGGCCGTCCCGGTGGTCGTCAAACAGCGGTTCCGGGCCACGCGCGTACGGGTGGAGGTCCGTCGTGCTCGCGGCCGTGCGGTGTCCGTCCTGCCGCGAGACTCCGAATTGCACTTCCTCGACGACGGCGTCGCGGGTTCGATGAGCCGCAAGCGGAGCTGGTGGACCGAGTCCGGCGCGTGGGCCGTCTACACCGGTTGAACCGTTCAGGCGATTCCGAAGTGTGTATTGAAGAATGACTAAGATACGAACTCGCAGCGTCGACTCGTTGGATTCGGGGGAGGTCGATCCGTGGAAGACGAGAACGCCGACCGCGTCTATGTTCCAGGCACGCCGACCCCGCCGGCCCGGGACGTCGAACCGTTCTGGGCGGCCGAGGAGCTGGAGCCCCCGGTGCACGGCGGCCGCCCGGTGCCCCACGAGCCACCACCCGCGATCCCACTGACCAACGGCGGCCCCGCCGGCTCCGGCGTCTACCGCCCGACAGACCGCCCGATCCCGGTGCCACCCCCGGCGCACGTGCCGGTGCCACCGCCCGCCACGGTGCCGGTGCCCCGCCGCCCGGTCGGCTCACCCACCCAGGCGTGGCCCAATCTCGAGCCGACCGCCGACGGCTATCGCGCGCATGACCCCGACGACTCGTACGGTGGCGCGCCCACGCAGCGACCCGCCGGTCCCACCGCCCAGACACCCGGCGGCTTCCCCCCAACCCCACCCGGCGGCTTCCCCCCGCCAACCCACGGCGGCTCCACCCCGCTAAGCCGCGGCGGCGCACCCACTCCGAGCCACGGCAGCGCACCCACTCCGAGCCACGGCAGCGCACCCACCGCGAGTCGCGGCGGCGCCCCCACTCCAAGCCACGGCAGCGCACCCACCGCGA
>DASWMR010000540.1:0-11517 GCA_036399635.1 Actinoplanes sp.
GCGGTGTTCCTCAAGCTCGCGCCGGGCCGGGTCGTCGTCGGCCCGGACGGTGTGCACCACCGTGGACTCACCTTCACCCACTTCGTGCCCTGGGATGCGGTGGTCGACGTGGCCGCCCTCTGGGCGCAGTCGCCGGTCATCCTCATCCGCACGATCGGCTCCGCCGAGACCGTCACCCGCAACTACCTCGGCCGCTCCACTTCCGGCCCGCAGACGCTGTCACCCTTCGACACCGTCAGCGGCCGATGGCTCGCCGGGGACCCCGCCATCCTGCTCCAGACCCTGGCGCACTACATCGTCCACCCGGCGGACCGCACCGAATTGGGCGACGGCACGGCGCTGCAGCGAATCGCGGCGAACCACTGACACCCCGATATACGCGCTGACCTGCACAGACACGACGGCTCGGATACCCTGCCGCGGTCCTCGTGTCGCACAGGTACTCTATGATCGCGGGCCGCTAGCTCAATGGCAGAGCTGTGGACTTTTAATCCATAGGTTCGGGGTTCGAGTCCCCGGCGGCCCACGCGTGACCTGGTGTTATAGCGCTGCGTAATCGGGTATCTGCGCCGTTTACCACATTCGCGTATGTGCCTGCCGTCGCGACGCCCGAGTGGCCAAACTCGCTAGCCGAGGAAAGGCCTCTCGGTGGTCAAACTCAAGCCGCGGGGAAGCTGAAGGGTCCGGTCGGTCCTGGTTGCACGGGCCGAAGTAGTTCTGGTCCCCGGCGCGGACGTCGATGTGATACCCGATCGAGGTGGCCTTGTCACGCAGACCCCTGCCGTTGGTGACCAGCCGGCGCTGCGCCGGCTCCAGTCGTACGGCTGGTCGAACGGCGCGCCTACGCCGAAGCGCCCCCGCGCGTGGAGTACAGCCTGAGCGAACTCGGCGGCACTCTGATCGAGCCGATAAGGGTGCTCACCGACGGGGCGCGGGACAACGGCGAAGCGATCGTCGACTTTCCGGAGAAGAGCAGTTAACCCGTCACCTGGAATGGGAGGACCAATGCGGTGGTCTCGTCGTGCGTGGTCAGGCGCAGGTGGAGTTCCCAGGGACCGGTTGTCATCAGGTGGACCGTGCCCACCGTGTAGCGACCGGAGCCGGCTGCGGTGGCCACAATTTCCGGAGTGGCGTACCCCATGAGTGGCATGACCGCCTCCGCCCGGATGAAGGCGCCGGTCACCGGCCTGCCGTCGTGGCTGGTCAGGGAGATGGTCATGCCGCTCTGGCCCAGGCGAGGCCGGTCGAAGACGACGGTGACGCTCTCGTGCTCCGTGCCGGCGTGCAGGGTGGTGGCGCCGGACCCGTCGGGCCGGAGCAGCCAGCCGAGCAGAGCCACCACAGCCACGACGAGGGCGACCGCCTTCTTCATAGCCGGGCCGCCGCGATGTCGAGCAGTACCGGGACCGTGAGAATGCGGTAGTCGCGTTCCACCTGCATCCAGAGCCGGTAGCGACCCGCCTGCGCGAACGTGTAGGTGAAGGATGTCGACGGGCCGTAGGCGGCCACGGTCTCGTCGGCGACGCTATCCCCGTTCCCCGGCATCGACCCCGACATGGCCTGCGCTCCGTGCTCTGGCATGCCGGGCATCGGGGTGAGGTCACCCATGGAATGGGCATGCACCCAGGTGGGCGCGGCCTGCGCGGCGGCACCGGCGTCCGATGTCGCGGCCAGCGGTCCGACCACGATCAGGTGGCCGAGCATGCCGAGCCACGGTTGCAGGGTCGCGGTGCTCCCCGCGGTGAGGGTGAAGGTCACTGCGGATCCGGCGGTCGCGGAGGCTGCCTTGACCGATACCGGTACGCCGTCGACGGTCGTCTTCGTCGAGCGCCCGGCCGTCAAGGTGATCGCCGGCGCAGTGCCCGCGGCGGTGGCGGGCGGCGCGGTTACGTCGATGCCGGTGGCCGCGCGCAGCAATTGTCTTCCACCGCCGAGGCGTTGGAGTTCGGCGGTCAGCGCGTAGTGGCCGGTATGCGGCAGCGGCAGATGCACCTGGTAGGCGCCCAGGCCGATACGGATCGGGTGCACGTGCCACAGCTGCCCGGACGGCCCGACCACCATCAGATGGATCAGTGCGTCGTCGTGGACCACCAGGTCGTCGGCGGGCAGGCCGGTCGAGGCATCGGTGACGGTCAGGTCGATGTCACCGGTGGCGGACCGATGGGCCACCGTGAGCACGGCCGGTGGCCGCGAATAGTCGACGATCAAGGGCTGACTCAGCGCGTACGGGTTGATGGCGTTCTTCTCGGTGGCGGCGATCTGGAGTCCGGGTCGGGGTGGCAGCGGCAATGAAGCGGACAGCACCGCGCCGGTCACCGCCACCGCGACACCCGCCACGACACCCGCGCCGGGGACGGCCACCCACCAGGCCTGCCGGGCGCGAACCGCGACGACCAACGCCATCAGCAGCAGGATGCCCGCTGCGAGGAAGCCTCCGTAGACGGCCCGCTCCGGCGGCGACGCGACCTGCGCGGTCACCACGAACGGCACGCGGGCGGTGCGCTGCCCGTCGCCGACCGAAAGCTCCCACGACCCGGCGCCGGCGATGCGCAGTGTCGCACCGTACGAGCCGGGGGTAGCCCCTAGATTGACCTGCGCGCTGCCTGCCGGCGTACCGCTGGATGCCGGAATGACGGCAAGCGTGAGCGTGCCGGCGGGCGTGCCCACATGGGTGATCACGTCGACCCGCAGCGGACCCGGCACCGACGTGACCCGGCGCAGGATGAGTGTGACGTCCCGGTCGCCGAGGGTCTGCGCGATTGTCACATCGCCGCCCGACGACGGGGAATCGGCCGCCGCCGGGCCGGCCGGCACCACAAGCAGCAGGAGGAGGGCGGCGAGCGCCGCGCATCGTGACATCATCCCCGCCGATGCTAGGTGCGGGTGGACCAGCGATCGCCCCTCTCGCCGGGGACCGCGGATCCCCCGCGTGGGGGACTGCACCACGCTCGAAGTCCATAGGATTGTGCTGGTGAGCGCTGTGATCCGCCCGTTGTCGCCGG
The DNA here is from genome assembly GCA_036399635.1 of Actinoplanes sp. Lineage (GTDB taxonomy): Bacteria > Actinomycetota > Actinomycetes > Mycobacteriales > Micromonosporaceae > Actinoplanes. The sequence continues at coordinate 3,003 of DASWMR010000540.1, forward strand.
CCCGGCAGTCCGTGCTGATCGCCGCCATCTGCTTTGCGGTCGACGCGGCCGACCTGTTCGACACGGTCGGCGACCACGGACCGTCACTGGTCACCAGGTTCCTCTTCGTTCTGGTGCTGGACGGTGCACTCGCGCTCCCGGCCCAATGGTCCGGCTGGGTGGCGCTGGGCTTCGTGGTCACCAACGTCGCGACGACGATGATCATCAACGATGCGCATGCGGCGTCCGCCGGCACGTTGATCGTCGCCTACCGGGCCGGCGCGTGGCTGGTCGGGCGCCCCGCGGTGCTGTCGCTGCTGTTGCTCTGCGCCGGTTCGATCGGTACCAACCTGGCCGTGCGGATGACGTCACCGATGCGCGAGGTTCTGTGCTGTGGTCCGATCCACGAGCCGCCGCTGATGGTCGTCGTTTCCACGGTGCTGATCGACACGGCCGCGAGTGCCGTGCTGCCGTGGATGGTCGGCCGGGTCAACACGGCACACCGCGCCTACCTCGACGAGCTGCGGCACCGGCAGGAGACCGATCGCCACGAGGCGCAGGACGCGGTGGAGCGGGCGGTCGTGCGCGAGCGCACAGCCATCGCCCGCGACCTGCACGACGTGATCTCGCATCACGTGAGCGCGACCGGGATGCACGCCGGCGCGGCCCGGCTCGCACTGACCGACCGGTCGCGGACCGGCCCGGTGGCCGACTCGCTCGCCGCCGTCGAGACCGCCAGCCGGGCCGCCATGGCCGACCTGCGCAAGATGCTCGACGTGCTGCACGGCACGAGTGACGATGCCGCCCAGCCCGGCCTGGACAACCTCGACGAGTTGCTGGACGGCGTGCGCCGCTCCGGGCTGCCGGTTCGGTTCGCGGTGCACGGGCCGGCGCGGCCGTTGTCCGGGTCACTCGATCTGGCGCTCTACCGGATCGCCCAGGAGATGCTCACCAACGCCCGGCGGCACGGCGACGGCGGGCCAGTGGAGCTCACCCTCACGTACGCGTCGGACGCGGTCACCCTGGCCGCCGGCAACGGGATCGGGCCGGCCGCGGCCGAGCCGGGAACCGCGCGCGGGCTGGCCGGCATCCGCACCCGGTCCGCTATGTTCCAGGGCAGCGTCACCTACGGCCCCGATGCCGGGGGACGCTGGGAGACCTCGGTGACCGTTCCGACCACGGAGGCCCAGTGACCGTACGCATCCTGCTCGCCGACGACCATGCCATGTTCCGCTCGGGGCTGCGGGCCGTCATCGACACCCAGGACGACCTCGAGTGCGTCGCCGAGGCCGCCGACGGGCACGCCGCCGTGGCCGAGGCCATGCGGCTGCGGCCCGACCTGGCCATTCTGGACGTGCGCATGCCCCGGCTCGACGGCCTCGGCGCGGCCGAGGCGATGGTGGACTTCACCCGGGTGCTGATGCTGACCACCTACGACACCGACGAGTACGTGTACCGGGCGCTCGCCGCCGGTGCCAGCGGGTTCCTGCTCAAGAGCCTGTCGCCGGAGGAGTTGGTGGCGGCCATCCGGATAGCCGCGCGCGGCGACGCGATCATCGACCCGTCGGTGACTCGGCGGCTCGCGTCCCGGTTCGCGACGGCGATCGAGCCGCCGGCCGGCGAGGCGCCCGGCCTCGACCGGCTGACCGTCCGCGAGCGTGAGGTGTTCGACCTGGTGACGGACGGGCTCACGAACGCCGAGATCGGCGCCGAGTTGTACGTGGGTGACGAGACGGTCAAGACCCACGTGTCGCGGATCCTCGCGAAGCTTGGGCTACGCGACCGGGTGCACGCCGTGCTCTATGCGTACCGGCACGGCCTCGCCTCCCCTGACCGGGGGACCGGATCTCCCCGTTCGCGGTGACGCTCTGCGTCATCGGCCCGGCCTAATCTCCGGCCGTGGACATTTCAATTCCTGCAGCCGTGCCAGAGGCACGAGCTACGCGGACGGACGCACCGCGAATCGGCGCGGCAATGGTGCTGCTCGGCGCCTGGGTCTCCCTGGTCGGACTGAGCTGGGATGTCCAGTGGCACGGCGACGTCGGCCCCGACACGTTCGTCACGTGGCCGCACCTGGCGCTCTACTCGGGCAGCGCACTGTCGGGCATCGCGAGCCTGGTCATGGTGCTGCGCTCGACCGCGTCGCAGCGGGCCGGGCGGAGTTTCCCCCGGAACGCGGGCGGCTTGCCGGTGTCGGTGTTCGGCGGCACGTTCCAGGCGCCGCTCGGCTATCTGATCTCGGGCGTCGGCGCCGCGCTGTTTCTGCTCTACGGCCTTCTCGACCTGTGGTGGCACACGATCTATGGATTCGACGCCACGCTCAGCACGCCGTCGCACGTGGCGTTGTTCCTGTCCATCTCGCTCACGATGATCGGCAGCATCGTGGTGTTCGCGGCCGCCCGTGACCAGCGGTGGGCACGAGGCGGGCTGCTGCTCGCCATTGGAGTGTTCATGGTGTTCGGGCCGATCCCGTTCGCCGGACTCGACCCGCTGGACCTGCCGATCAATTCGACGCTGATCGGCGTCCTGCTCTGCACCCCCACCCTTCTGATCATGGGAGCGGTCCTGCTCGGCCGGTGGGCCGCCGTCAGGATCGCGGTGGTGCTGGGTGCGATGCAGGCCTTCCTGTGGTGGTTCTCGCCCTGGGCCACCATCGCCTACGCGAGTTTCGTCGGGCTCCCGCTGCGCGACGGGCTCCGAGACAACGTGCCCGGGATACCGAACACGATTCCGATGTTCCTGATTGTGGCCGCCCTGGCCGTCGAGGGCCTGCTGACGCTGGGCCGGGCCGGGCGCCTGCGGCCGCGGGTGCTGGTGCCGCTCACCGGCGGGGTCGCCGGCGTCCTGATCGGCCCCAGCCTGATAGCGCAGTTCGTGCTCGTCGGCGAGTCCAGCTTCCGCAACGCCTCGATCCTGATCCCCGCGGCGGTTGCCGGCCTCGTGCTGGGCCTCGTCGCCGGCTATCTGGGCTGCCGGTTCGCCGTGCTGCTCCGCGCCGCGCCCAGCACAGCCCTCCGCACAGCCGAAGGGGAAGCCGCATGATCCGCCGTCTTGCCGTCCTGCTGACGGTCATCCTCGGCTCGCTCGGCCTGGCCGCCCCGGCCACGGCATACGCGCCGGTCACCATCGTGCACACCGAGCAGGTCACGGTCGGCCCGTACCGGATCACGGTCGGCTTCTCCACCTGGCCGATCCGGGCCATGCGTTCCCTCGACTTCACCTTCACCCCCGCGGACGGCATCGCCGGCAAATCCGGCACCGTCGCGATCCTCAGGTCCGCCTTTCTCCCTCCCGAGGCGGCTCCCGGCTCCGACCCGGCCGCCACGGGGGCCGGCCCGCGGCGTCGCATGGTCGGTGAGCGCCTGGTGCGTCACCCCCGCAAGCGCGAGGTGTGGGGCCTGGACGTCGAGGCGGTGAACAACCCCGGCACGTACGCCCTCCGTTTTGCCATCGACGGGCCGAAGGGCTACGCCGAGGGGACCTTGCCCGACGTCACCGTGCTGGACCAGCCCGGCCCGCCGATGGCGTTGAGCTGGGCGATCGGCACGCTACCCCTCTGGGCCCTGATCGCCCTGATCGCCATCGCGTGGCGCCGCGTGCGCCCCGGTCGCCGTCCCCTCTTCGCCTGACGCGTGCTTCATGGTCAGAGTCCAGGCCCTCCATATCGGAATGGACGAGGATTCCGGCGATGCGGCGCCATGCGAGGCTCTCCAGTCGGCGCCTCCCTGATGTGGCGCCTGATGCGGCACTCCACGTCACGATCACCAGTGACGAACCACTGGTAGATCAACTAGGCGACCGGCCAGCCACGGCAAGACCGACGTATATGGGGGTACCAGCACGAGGCCTCATGGTGGACCCGTAGCGTCGACATAGACAGCATCGCCAGCAGATTCGGAGTCGATGATGGGTTGGACTGAGGCCGAGAGTGACGCGTTGTTCCGTCAGCCCTCGGATGAGCCGGTGGAAGACGACCGGTCGTCGGTACTTGACGGTAGCCAGGAGGCGATGCGTCGGCTGCGGTTCCCCTTCGAGGCGAACCCGGCGGACGTCGCGGAGCAGAATGCCGACGTGCCGCTGGATGACGACGACTACCGGCGCTGACCAGCGAATAGAAGCTGCCACCCGGCAAACTCGGCGATCATTCGCGGCGAATTAAGATAGCCGCAACATTGCCGGCCGGACAGCGATCAGGCGCGACGGGCAAGGGCGCGAACGGCAAGCCAGGCGGATAGCAAGCCAGGCGGATAGCAAGCCAGGCGGACAGCAAGCCGCTGCGGACGGCAGGCCCGGGCGGACGGGCCGGCGCCCGCACCCGAAACACCGTTGGCAGCCCCGTCTTCAGGACCCGGCGCCGGGCTGAGCCATCGCCCGCCCACCGCCGAGATCAGCAATCGGGCAACGCTGCTACCAGGCCCAACCTGGCCGAAAGGCTGATCAGCGGCTCATCCTTTCCGCAATTTGCGTGTCCGAAACGTAATTGTCTTATTGCCGATTCGGCTATCGACCACACGAGTTACCTGCGCGTGTCGGACGTCCGGTTCCGCCGGATTTACGTGCTTTCCTGGTGTCACGCAACACCCGCCTTTGCAGAACCCCGGGAAAGGAACAGATATGAACAAGGTTTCTCGACTCCTCACCATGGTGGGCATGGGTCTGATGGCCGGCGTGACGATCGGCGCCGGCTCGGCGCAGGCTGCCGGTACGACGACGCAGTCCGTGGCGAAGCCCGCCGCCGCTCAGACCCAGCAGCACTTCGGTGGCGACCAGGTCGTCGGCTACTACCGGTCGCCGCGGGCCTGCCAGATCGCCGGTGCTATCGGTGAGCGGTTCAACAAGTGGGACGACTACGACTGTGACTTCGTCATCGTCGGCTTCCGTCGTGGCGCGTGGGCCCTCTCGGTCGAGCGTGACTGGGACTGGAACCGTGGGCACGCCGGCAACTGGGGCCACGGCGGCAACTGGGGCCACGGCCGTGACCACCACCGCGGCCACCGCCGCTGAACTGTGACGGGCATCGCCGTGCGCACTCGGCAGGGCGATAACCAACCGGTCAGCAACGGAACCTAGTAGTTCCCGGTGCCGGGCATGCCGAGCATGCCCGGCACCGCTGCTACGACCGCGACACCGCGATGGTGGAAACCCCGGCCGTGGCGTCGATGTCATAGCGGTCGGTGGCCGAGGCCCACGCCGGCGCCTGCAACACGGTGCCCGCCGACACTCCGCCGTGGTTGTCGCCGTTGATGGTGACGCTCCCAGCGCCGCTGCCGGCCCGCACTCGCACCGGCGCATCCCCGCCGAGCCGCACATACAGCTCTGCGGCACCGCCGCCGAGGACCACCCGCTGTGTACCCCGGCCGGCCGGCAACGCGACCGACGCCCGCGACGTACCGGCGCTGAAGTCGACGTCCCCACCGGGCCCGCCGGTCAGATCGACAGACTCGTCCTTGGCTCCGCCGGCCAGGCGCACCCGCCACCGCACCGAGGAGTCCAACACGACGTCCACCACGGCCGGGCCGGCCTCGCCGCTGTCTCGGACCCCGGCGACGATCTCGTCGCCGTCGACCGCCACGGTCGGCAAGATCTTCGAACCGTCCGGCGTGGACACCTCGTACCGGTCGCCGGCCAGGTCAGCGACCCGCACCCGGACCACGTCGGCGCCGTTGACCAGCGCAAACGAGGTGACATCTCGATCACCGCGGATGCGGTGGGGGGACGACGTTCCCGGCGACTCCAACACGTACCCGGGACGATTCATCGGGTTCCGGTCCCGGCCATCGCCGCCCGCCCAGGAGCATCCGCCGAGCAGAACGACGGTTCCCGCCAACGCGCCGAGCCGGAGAATCATGCCAACTTCAATACCCGGAACCCGTATGGCCTAAGCAGGCCGCCTGCGCGTTGAGCAGCGTTCGCGTGCCGGACATCGGCACCGACCATCGTGACTGCATGCGAGTTGCGCTGGTCACCGAGTCTTTCCTACCGGATGTCAACGGCGTCGCGCACTCCGTGGTGCGGACGGCCGAACACCTACTGCGCCGCGGCCACGAGCCAATGGTGATCGCCCCTCAGCCGCCCCCGTCACTCCGGGACATCCGGGTCGAGGTGCCTTACCCGGTGGTGCGGATCGCGTCGTTGCCGATGCCCGGCTACCCGCAGATCCGACTGGGCCTCCCCACCAAGACCTTGACCGCGGCGTTGCGCGCGCATGGCACCGAGCTCGTGCACCTGGCCAGCCCATTCGTTCTCGGCGCATGGGGGATGGCCGCCGCCCGGAGCTTGCGCCTGCCGACGGTGGCGGTCTACCAGACGGACGTGGCCGCCTACGCGCGCGCCTACCGGGTAGGCATGACCGAGGGTGCCGCGTGGCGCTGGATCCGGACCGTGCACAACCACGCGGAACGCACGCTGGTGCCGTCGACCGAGTCGGCCGCGGCGCTGCACACACATGGCGTGGAACGGGTCTACCTGTGGCGGCGGGGCGTCGACGACGAACAGTTCCACCCGAGCCGGCGCAGCAGCGGAATCCGCCGGGCGCTCGCCCCGAACGGCGAGGTGGTCGTCGGCTTCGTCGGGCGACTTGCGGTCGAGAAGCAGATTGACCTGCTCGCCGACGTGAGCCGCCTGCCAGGCGTACGCCTGGTGGTCGTCGGCGACGGCCCGGCGGCGGCGATGCTGCGCAAGGCCCTCCCCGCCGCGACGTTCCTCGGCGTGCGTCGCGGCCTCCAGCTCGCCCGGCTGTACGCAAGCTTCGACGTTTTCGCACACACCGGCCCTTACGAGACATTCGGCCAAGCGGTACAGGAGGCGATGGCGAGCGGCCTGCCGGTGGTAGCGCCGAACGCCGGCGGGCCCGTCGACCTGGTGAACGACGGCCGCACCGGCTATCTCGTGCGCCCGTTCGAGGCCGAGGGCTTCACCGAGGCGGTACGCGACCTGGCCGCGAACCCGGCCCGCCGTGCAGCGTTCGGCGCGGCCGGTCGGCGAACGATCCAGGGACGGAGCTGGCAGGCCGTGGGCGACGAATTGCTCGGTCACTACGAAGCGGCCGCCGGCATCTACCTCGACCAGCACCGGGCGATCGCCGCGTGAGGATCGTCCGAGTCGCCAACTTCGTGATGCCCCGCTCCGGCGGCCTGAAGACCGCGCTGCGCAATCTGGGAGCCGGCTACCGCCAGGCAGGCCACGACCCGACCCTGGTCATCCCGGGCCCGGCCGCCGCCGACGAGGAAACCACCGAGGGCCGGATCATCACCCTGCCCGGCCCGCGCCTACCCGGCATGGGCGGCTACCACGTCCTCCTCGACCGCGGCCGCCTGGCAACTACCCTGCGCAGCCTGCGGCCCGACCGCATCGAGATCTCCGACCGCACCACGCTGCGCTGGCTGGGCCGCTGGTCAAGACGCCACGACATCCCGTCGATGATGGTCTCCCACGAAAGCCTCGACGGCCTGCTGCGCCTCTTCGGCCCCGCCCCGAGCCGCAGATTGGCCGACACACTCAACGCCCGCACCGCCGGCGATCATGACCGCGTCGTCTGCACCACCGCTTGGGCGGCCGCCGAGTTCGACCGCATCGGAGCCCGCAACGTCGCCCGCGTCCCCCTGGGCGTAGACCTGGACCGCTTCTCACCCACCCACCACGATCCAGCAACGCGAGCTCGCTGGGCCGCCCCCGACGACGTCTTGCTATTGCATTGCGGCAGGCTTTCCCCCGAAAAACGCCCCCGACGTTCCCTGGCCGCATTGGCAACCTTACGAAAATCGGGCGTACCCGCAATTCTGGTAATAGCCGGCGCCGGCCCGCTCCGCGCCACCCTGCAGTCGGAAGCCGCCGAGCAGGGCCTCCCGGTCCGCTTCCTGGGCCACCTGACAAATCCCGCGGAATTGGCAACGCTGCTGGCCACCGCGGACGTGGCAATCGCGCCCGGCCCGGTGGAAACCTTCGGCCTGGCAGCATTGGAGACCTTGGCCAGCGGAACCCCGGTAGTCGTCAGTAGCGAAAGCGCCCTACCCGAGGTGATCGGCACAGCCGGCGCGGCAGCCCCCGGCGAAGGCCCCGCCTACGCCGAGGCAATCCTTTCCCTATTGTCCTGCCCATCAGAAATCCGCCGCAAAAACGCCCGCACCCAGGCCGAACGTTTCCCATGGTCAGCCTCGGTAGAAGGCTTCCTAAAGGCACACAACGCCAACCCCGTCGCCGGTACGCCCCCGCCAAGTCCGCAACCGCACCCCACATAGCCCCCCGGCTCCCCCGCTGCCGCCACCGCTCCTAGCCGCGGCCGCCGCAGACGGCATCCTGGTGCTCTACGCGGACCGCCGAGGGCATCCGCCTGTCCAGCTCGTCCGCGCATAACGCGGCAGCGATCCGGGCAGGCTTACGGAAGGAAGGCTGGCGGCCTTGGTGCGGACTGCCTCAGCTCGGGTGACGATCGGTGCGGAACGGCGAAAGGCCGTGCACCAGCGCGCCGGGGCTGCCGGTCCGTCGCAGTGGACGGGCCGATCGTCGCCCTTTCGGCCGGCAAGTTTCGTTCCGATGG
>DASWMR010000541.1:0-11196 GCA_036399635.1 Actinoplanes sp.
GGGTGCGGGCGGGCGCGGGCAGGTGCGGGCAGGTGCGGGCAGGTGCGGGTGGGCGCGGGTGGGCGCGGGCAGGGTGCGGGCGGGCGGGGTGCGGGCGGGCTGCGGGCGGGCGCGGGGGTGGGGGTTGGGCTACGGGCGGTCGGTGCGGGTCGCGGGACGGGCGCTGGTGCGGGTGCGGGCCCCGGGTGGGGTGGGCTACGGGGGGGGGGTGGCTCGGCGGCGGCGGAAGGTGGCTGCTCGGGAGCGGTTTTGGCAGGTTAGGCAGCAGAAGCGGCGGCGGCCTGCGGGGGAAGCGTCTATGTAGACGTCGGCGCACTGAGGATCCGCGCATACGCCCAGGCGGCCGGGGTGTTCGGCCAGGTGGTGTCGCAGGGTCAGCGCGGCTGATGCGCGGTGTCGCTGGGCGGGGTCTTCCACGAGCCAGCTTGCCGCTAGCGCCTTGTCGATGAAGGTCAGCTCGGGGCGTACGGCTGTGGTCTGCAGTAACGCCGTGACCAGCGCGGCCTGTGCGCTGGGGGTGGTCGCGGCGAAGACCGGGTGTAGCTCGTCGGCCAGGGTGGCCAACTCGTGATGCGGGGGCGCGGGCGGGCGGCCGTCAGCGGTGCGGGGGAGCGTGCCCCACTCGTTGACGAGCTTGACCAGCTCTGTCGGCGCCATCATCGCGACCCGGGTCGGCACGACGTCAGCATAACGCAATGAGGCCGAGCTTCGCGTTGCGGATGGGGGCAGGTTCTCGTAACGTGATGATTATGTTCATCGCGTTACTGGAAGGGGTGAGGGGGATGCCGGCTAGGGCTACCGCACGTCAATGGACCGGGCTGGCTGTGCTGGCGGTGCCGTGTTTCCTGGTGTCGCTCGACGCCGAAGTGCTGAACCTCGCCGCGCCGCAGCTCGCGACCGACCTGCGGCCCAGTAATGTCCAGCTTCTCTGGATCATGGACAGTTACGTGTTCGTGGTCGCCGGGCTGCTGATCGCGATGGGTGTGTTGGGCGACCGGGTCGGGCGGCGTCGGCTGCTGCTCGTCGGTGCCGCCGCGTTCGGGCTGGCTTCGTTGCTGGCCGCGTACGCACCCGGGCCCGCGTGGTTGATCGCGGCGCGCGTCCTCATGGGAGTTGCCGGTGCGTCGCTGATGCCGTCGACGTTGGCGCTGATCCGGGTGATGTTCCCCGATGGGCGGCAGCGGGCGTTGGCGCTTGGCGGGTGGAGCGCCAGCTTCTCGCTCGGCGGCGTCGGTGCACCACTGATCGGCGGGGTGCTTCTCGAGCACTTCTGGTGGGGATCGGTGTTCCTCATCGCGCTGCCGGCGACCGTGCTGCTGATGGTGCTCGGGCCGGTGCTGCTGCCCGAGTCGCGCGATCGCGGAGCCGGGCGCTTCGACATTGCGGGGGCGCTGCTCAGCCTCGCCGCGGTTCTCTCTTTCGTGTACGGGGTGAAGGAGCTCGCCGCCGAGGGGGTACGCCTCGTGCCGCTCTCGACCATTGCGGCGGCGGCCCTGCTCGGCGCCGTCTTCCTGGGCCGCCAGCGGCGCACCGCGTACCCGCTGTTGGATCTCACCATCTTCCGCGAACCACGGGTGACGGTGGCGCTGACCGGCAACGCGTTGTCGTACTTCGTGCTGTACGGCAGCCAGCTCGCCATCGCGCAGTATCTGCAGCTGGTTCTCGGCCTGTCCCCGCTCGAGGCCGGGCTGCGGATGCTGCCGTCCGTGCTGGCCTTCCTCGGAGCGTCGCTGTCCGCCCCGTTCCTGTCTCGGGTCATGCCGGCCGGCCGAGCGATCACCGCCGGGCTGCTGCTGATGAGCTTGGGCTTCGCCCTGCTGGCCGCGGTGGGCGCCGGCGGGGGCGTGGCGGCGGTGGTGGCCGGCACGGTGATCTTCTCGATCGGGCTGGCCCCGGTTTACATCCTCTCCACCGAGCTGGTCGTTTCGACGGTGCGCCCGGGGCGGGCCGGCATGGCAGCCGCGGTGACCGAGACCAGTGCCGAACTGGGCGGCGCCCTCGGCATCGCCATCCTGGGCTCGGTGGGGGTGGCGGCGTTCCGGCACGGCATGACGGGCACGCCGTTGCCGGCGGGTGGCACGCTGGCCGACGCCGCGGCGACCGCCGGCGACCTCCCGGCCCGGGCCGGTGCCGAACTGCTGCGGGTCGCCGGGGCGGCGTACACGTGGTCGTTCACTTTGGTCGCCCTGATCGCCGCGGGCTCGGTGGCGGTGGCCGCGATGGTGGCCTGGCGGGTGCTACGCCCCGCCCCGGCGGCAGCGGCGACAGCGGCGGCAGACGCGCAGGATCGGGCGGAAGTCGCGGCGCAACGGCAGTCACGCGAGGCGGCGGGGGCGCAACTGTAGTCATGCGAGGCGGGCGCGGGAGGGCAGTCACGCGAGGCGGCGGGGGCGTCGCCTGAGGTGGTCGCGGATCCTCGATGTGCGGATGAAGGCCACATCGCAGTATCCTAGGACGCTGTAGCGGGTGTGGTGGCCGTCCCAAACTTCGGGCTCGCCACCGGACTGAATGGACGATAAGGTGAATTTCCTATCGGTCAAATAGGTAATGGCCGACGTAGTGGAACGGGGAGCGCAATGACAACGACGCCTTTGCGTGGGGCCGTCCGGCCCCGGCGGCGAGCCGGCGACGACGTACTGCGCCGACAACTCGACCGGGACGATGTCTGGGACCGCATGGTGCGGCCGGGGGACCGGCTGCCCTCGCAGCCGTTGCTCGAGGCCGACCTCGGCCCGATCCACCTCGACCGGTTGCGGCTGACCGGACCGATCGTGCTCGTCTTCTTCGGATACGCGTCGTCCGACCCGTGCAACACCGCGCTCGCCGGTTACCAGCGGCGGCTTCTCCCCGGGCTGAACGGCACCGATGCGCACCTGGTCGGGGTGAGCCCGCAGCTCCCGGAGCGGCTGGCCGCGATCAAGCGGCGGCACGAGCTCGGCTATTTCGTGGCGGCCGATGTGCGGCACACCCTGATCGACGCGTTCAACCTCGGTTTCCCCGATCCGGGAGCGGACGTGGTGCTCGGCACCGGCCGGTCGATCCTGCCGTTCCCGTCGGTCGTGGTCGCGGACCGGGCGGGTGTCGTCCGCTTCGCCGAGGTGCGCCCGGCCGGTGCCGTCTACCCCGAGCCGGCCCGCATCCTGGCGGCCGTCCAGGCTCTCCGCTGACCCCTGGCCGAACGCGCGGAACCCCGCCGATGCGCATCGGCGGGGTCGCGTACGCGGTCAGATGACCTGGAAGAGCTCGCTGGTGGCGTACGAGAAGTCGTTTGTCGCGTCGCCGCGCGGGTTACCGGCCCGCACCGTCGCCAGCACCTGCACGAAGTCGCCGACGTTGAGGTCGACGGAGTCGGCGGCCACCTTGAAGACGAACCGCTGGTCGTTGGTGTTCCAGAGTTCGCCCTTACCGATGTTGCCGCTCGCGTTGGGGGCGGCCGTCGTCACGGTCACCTGCCGGAACCGGCTGAGGTTCAAAATCTGGATCGAGGCACTGTACGGCGTGACGGAGTCCGGCCCGATCCGCCCGCTCCCGGCTTCCGCCTCGAGGCGCACGTCGAAACCCTGCGCCTTCTCGACCGTCGGCACCCGGAAGTCGTCGCCCGGATTCGCCGGGTATACCGCGATCGCTTCGATGTCTTTGTAGCCTGGCATGCTGCTGCCTCCCCATTAGACGTTGAGGTCGCAGCGTCACGCACCGGGCGTGACACCACCGTGACACCGGCGTGACACCACCCGCCGGATCAGCGGAGCAGGGCGGATCAGCGGAGCAGGGCGGTAGTCAAGCCGGACGGTTCTACCCCGAGTTCGACGCGCAGCAGCCACCGCAAGTGATCGAGGTGGCGCAGCGCCTCGGGACGGTTGCCGACCGCCAGGTGGGCGCGGATCACCGCACGGTGCGCGCTCTCCCGCAGCGGCTCCACGGTCACCGACGCCTGGGCCGCGTCAACCGCCGCGGTCGGGTCGCCGTCGGCCAGCAACCGCGCGGAGAGCGTCTCGAGGGCGTGCAGCCGGATCTGCCGCACCCGTTCCCGCTCGGCCAGAATCCAGTCCTCGTACCAGCCGGGCAGCAGCTCCGGTCCGGTCAGCACGGGCAGCGCGGCTCGACCCGGAGGGCCCGGCCCGTGGTCGAGGACAGCGGCGGCGGTGGCCAACAGGCGGCCGAGGTCCACCTCCACCTCGGGGCGCATCGAGAGTACGCCGCCGGCGGACCGCAGCAAGTCGGCGCGGCACCGCCGGTGCAGCCGGGACAGGGTGGCTCGCAGATTGGCCCGGGCGCGCGGCTCGGAACACTCCGACCACAGGGTACCGGCCACATAGGACCGGTCGCAGGGGCCGCGCACGGCCAGGAGGGCGAACAGGCGCTGCCCGTTCCGGCCGACGTCCACCGGTTGCTCCGCACCGGTCAACTGCCACGCACCGAGGAGATTGAGCTGCCACGGTACGCCGAGTCTGCGCCTCGCCGGAGCGTGATCGCCGAGCATCGAGGTCATCGGTCGCGCCCCCCAGGTGGGGCGGCGACGTGATGTGGCGACCGGCCGCCCTCGATTACAGGCTTGTTTCCTCCGCGGTGGGTGTCAACGCATCCCGCTGACGTGAATAGGCAGCCGGTGTCGGAAACGTGTCAGACCCGGAACCGGCCGACCAGCATCCGGACCTCGTCGGCTTCGCGGGTCACTGCGGACACCATGTCGTCCGCCTCGTCCAGCGCGCTCATCTCCGCCCGCAGGGCGTCGGTCACCGGGGTGGTCGCCTTGGCCGTCTTGGTCGGCGCGCCGGTCCTGGCCCGGGCCGCCGGGCGGGCGGCATCGCTCTCGGCGACCGGCACTGGGCCCGCTGGGGCCAGCACCGGGGCCGCCGCTGGGCCGGCCGGTGGGCCTGAAACAGAGCCCGCTGCTGGGCCCGATACTGGGCCCGCTGCTGGGGCCAGGACTGGGTTCGCCGCTGGGCCCGCTGCTGGGGCCAGGACTGGGTTCGCCGCTGGTGCCCCTGCTATGGCCGGCACGGGGCCTGCCGCTGGGCTCGCCGCTGGGGCCGGCAGCGGCGAGGCAGCCGGGGGCGTCGCGATGCTCGGTGCGCCGGTCGCGGCCGGCTTGACCGTGGCGGCAGCGGCCAGGGCAGCGCTCGACGCGCTGCCGATGCGCCGGATGGCCTCGATCCGCCGGGCAAGATCCGAGGCCAGCCGGGAGGGGTCTGTGACCTGCCGGGAGGGGTCAGAGACCCGCAGAGAGGGGCCCGACAACTGCCGGGAGGGATCCGAGGGTTCCCGCGTGCGGTCCCGGCCGGAGGGCGCAGTGGTCTGCCGGGCAGTCAGGCTGGCCTGGGCGAGCTCACCGAACCGCATGGCCTCCTGCGCGAGCTCCATCCGCGTCGAGGCCCGCTGCTGGACGTCGCCCGCCATCGCATGCCGCGCCGTGATCTCCCGGCCGGGACCGGGCATCGCCGAGGTCACCGTCGGCAGGTCCATCACCTGAGTGCCGGCCACCGCGGTGCTGCGGCCCGCGGCGGCCGCCCGGGCCGCCTGGGTCGTCGCGTTCTGGGCCAGCACGTTGGCCTGCTCGGCGATCTGGGCGATCAGCTTGACCACCTTGCCGAGGTCGTCGGAGGAGTGCGAGATCTTGTCAAAGGCGTCCATCGTGGACAGCAGCCCCCCGGACTCGTCCGGGGCGCCGATCGCTCGGTCGCCGGGTTCGATGTCACCGGCCCGGACGGCCATCAGGACGGCCTGCTCGCCGGCGCGCCGGGCGGTGGCGGCCTGCCGGGCGGTGGCGGCCTCGCGGGCGCCGGCGATCAGCCGCTGGGTGCCCGCGCCCACGGTGTGCGCCGTGGCCGAGAGTGCCAGGCCCGCACCGCGCAGGCCGTCGCGGGCCCGGCTGGCGGCGAGAGCCAGCACGCCGGGCTGGTCGGTCACCCGAACGTCGGCGGGCCGCGGGCGAACGTCGTCGGCTTCCCACCGGGCCCGGTCGGCCTGGCGTTGCCACCGGGCCGGGTCGGCCTGGCCGCGGAGCCGCTCGGACTGCCGGCGGAGTCGCTCGGACTGCGAGCGGAGCACGGCGGCCAGCAGTCCGAGCTTGTCGGACTGCGTGCCGGCCTCGGGGGACAGCGACCGCACCACGGCGGCCTGCGTGCCGGCCTCGGGGGACAGCGACCGCACTACGGCGGCCTGTGGGTGGTTGGCCTCGGCCACCGCCTCCAGCGCGCTGGGCGCGGTGCCGAGCTGCGGCCGGATCAGCTGGTAGACGGCGCCGCAGACGAACAGCGCCATCAACATGCCGATGACCAGGGCGATCAGGGTCACCGTACGGGCGTGGCGGTAGGCGTCCGCGGCGCGCCGGCCCAGCGCACCCGCCTCGGCGTCCTCGGTCTGCTGGAGGGTCTGCACCGAGGTGGTGATCGCGTTCTGCAGCTTGGTGAACTCCGGCAAGACCTGGCCTTGGGCGGGCGCCGGGTAACCGACCGCCATCGGATCGCCGAACAGTGCCGTGTTCCGCAGCGCCCGGTAGTGTGCGAGCGCCCCGCCGAAGTCGCGGATCGCGGCCATCCGGGCGGGCGAACCGGCGGCCAGCCCGGTGTACGCGCCGAGGGTGGCGTCGACCTGCTCGTCGGCGTCGCGGACCGCTTGCCGGCCGCTCTCCGGCTTGGCGTCGACGCTGTTCGCCACGGCGTAGATGAGCATGCCGCGGAACATCTGGCCGAGCTGTCCGCTCAGCTCGGTGATCTGCTGCTGACCGGCGACGTGCCGCGCCTTGATGGCCCGCTGGTCGTCGCGGAGCGCGGACATCCGGTTGATCGAGAGCACGCCGAAACCGACCGCGAGGATCGCCAGGCAGAGGGCCGCGATGATCGTTTTCACGAGCCGGCCGCGGTCGCCGAAGAAGGCCGACACGGGGGTACGGCTGATGTTGATCACGAATCGCGGTCCGGCATCCGGCTCGGCCATGGCAGTCCCCTCACCTCACTCGACGCAAATCACACTAGAACCAACTCCCCTTATCTGGGTGAAATCCGGTAAATAGCCGAACACGGGGCCTTCTACCCGCTAAACAGCCCACCGCTCTCCCGCGGTGGGTCCGCCAGCGGGTGCGTGGCCGACCCGTTGGCGTACGTCCGGTCAGTGGCAAATGTCCGGATGGATGGAAGTAGACGCCGGGGAACTCACACGTGAAGGAGGCCATACCGACCAGTGGCGCGCATCTGCGAAGATCGCAAGTCGCCCCGCCCGAGCCGGTGCCGCCGACGGTGGCCCACGCGCGGACGACGGCCTAGGCCCGGAGGGGAGAGCGCATGAGCCTGATCCAGGACGAGCCGGTCACCGAGGTACGCCGCCCGGCCGTGCGCACCGCGGCGCCAGCCGGCCGGGCTCCGATCGGCTCCAGCCGGGCGCCCCGGGTTCGGGCGGCGCTGATCCGGGCGTTGCGGGAGTTCGTGCTGGTCGCGGTGCTCTTCCTGGCCTACAAGGCAGGGCGGGTGGCGGCGGCCGGGCACGTGCGGGAGGCGCTCACCAACGCGGACGACGTCTGGCGCTTCGAGCGGCTGCTGCATCTGCCGAGCGAGTACGCGCTGCAGCAGCTGGTGATCGGCCACCAGTGGTTGATCGAGGCCGCGAACAGCTACTACGCGTACGTCCACTTCCCGATCACCGCGGCCTGCCTGATCTGGCTCTACATCTGGCGCCCGGCGCACTACGTGCGTACCCGCCGGATGCTCGCCTGGCTCACCGCCGCCGCCCTGCTGGTGCATCTGCTGATGCCGCTGGCCCCGCCGCGGATGCTGACCGCGGTCGGCATGCTCGACACCGGCCGGTTGTTCGGGCCCGCCGTGTACGGCTCGCCGAGCGCCGACACCCTCACCAACCAGTACGCGGCGATGCCGTCGCTGCACTTCGGCTGGGCGGTCGCCGTGGCGATCGCGTTCATCGCCGCCACTCGCGGCCGGTGGCGCTGGCTGTGGCTGGCTCACCCGGTGCTCACCCTGCTGGTGATCGTGGTGACCGGCAACCACTACTGGATCGACGCGCTCGTGGCCGGCGCGCTGCTCGCGGTCGTCGTGTCGGTGCAGGCCGCCTGGAGCCCGTTCCGGTCAGCCACCCGCCCCACCCACCCGAGCGCCGTCCCGGCGCAGGTCGCTGCCCACCCGGGCGCCGTCCCGGCACCGCGCACCGGCGAGGCCTAGACGCAGGCGTCGAGGCCGTCGAGGACGCCCTTGCGGTACGACGCGATCCGCTCGAACGCGGTCGTCCGGCCCGAGTCGCCGGCCCGGCCGAAGGCGAGCAGCGCGGTCACCGCCTCGTCGAGATCGCCGGGGGAGAGCCGGACGTCGCTCTGCCCCTGGCGGGTCAACAGGTCGTTGGTCCACGACCCGGCCAGGCAGTCCACCGCGAGCTGGCCGGCCTTGTCCCGGGTCGACGCACCCCGCCGGTCCTGGGCGGCCCGCGCGAACAGGTCACCGAGCAGCATGCCGATCGCGAAGTCGCCGATCTCCCGGTGCAGCTCGGGGCCGGTCTCGCCGCTGTCGAACGCGACGAAGTCGCCGTCCGGGCAGTAGAAGGCCGCGCCCTCCGCGGTCGCATCGGGGGCCGGGCACGCCGGCGGCGCGCCGGGCTCGAACGCCTGCACCTGCAGTTGCGGCCAGGCCTGCTGGGTGAGCTCGGGATACGTACGCCCCCAGTACGCCTGCGCGTCCGCGGCGAGCAGGTTGACCGCGTCGGCATACGGCAGGTCGCCGCCGGTGGCCGCCTCGGCCAGGTCGCGGAACGGCACCTCGGTGACCGGCAGGTTGTCCCGCCGGTACGCGGCGCACGTCTTCGCGTCCTTCTCCACCCCGTCCTGCAGGGCCCGCACCCGGTCGAACGCGTTGCCGTGCGCCCCCTGGGCGAGGGCCGGGGTGCCCGGCTGGTCGCGCAGCATCAGCAACCCGGCCACCGTGTTGTCGAGCTGGGCCGGGGTGACGTCGCGGAACGCCGTGGACCGGCCGGCCAGCACGTCGGCGAGCCAGGCACCGGCGAAACAGTCGGCCTGCTGCTCCAGCACGACGGTCGGGTCGTTGGTGCGCCCGAGCCGGGTCTGCACCGCGTGCCCGTACTCGTGTGCCATCACCACGCCGACCAGCACCGGCCCGAAGCTCGACTCGAGCTGCGGGATCAGGGTCTGCGCGTCCCAGGCGATGTAGTCACCGGCCGGGCAGTAGAACGCGTTCGGCTGGTAGCCGGCCTGCTGCCCACCGCAGTCCGGCGGCGGGTCGACCTCGGTGTACGGGTGGTAGCCGCCCTTCACCACCCGGAACTGCTCGCCGCCGGACAGCGCGGGGTAGTGCTCCCGCCAGAACCGTTCCACGTCCTGCAGCGCCCGGGTGACGGTGCCCGACGAGCCGGACGCGGGCGCCGGCCGCGCCGCGACATCCGGCAGCACCACACAACCGGCGAGGCAGCCGGCGAGCACCAGGGGGAGCGTGGCCGCAAGCAACAGTCGTCGCATAGTCGTGGTGGTTACCCACGATGGCAGATCCACACTCCCCGGTGCGAGCCGCTCAGGACCTGAGGAACCGGCGCAGCGCGTCCACCCGCATGGCCCAGATGCGCTTCGACAGGGCGGCGTCGACGGCGAATGTCTCGGCCGCGTGATAGCTGCCCGGGTGCACATGCAACTCGGTCGGCACGCCCGCCTGCATCAGCCGCTGGGCGAACGCGATGTCCTCGTCGCGGAACAGGTCGACGGTGCCGACATCGATGAAGGACGGCGGCAGGCCGGACAGGTCCTCGGCGCGCGCCGGCGCCGCGTACTGGTCGGCCGGCTTGCCGCCCAGATACCACGCCCACGCCTGTTCGTTGCCGGCCCGGTCCCAGATACCGATGTCGGTGATCTCGTGGCTGGACGCGGTCTCGTTGCGCTCGTCGATCATCGGATAGATCGGCATCAGGCAGGCCAGCGCCGGGCCGCCACGGTCGCGGGCCATCAGGGCGACCGCGATGGCCAGGCCACCGCCGGCGCTGCCGCCGTAGACGCCGAGGCGGTCCGGGTCGACGCCGAGCTCGTCGGCGTGCTCGGCCATCCACCGCAGGCCGGCGTAGCAGTCCTCGGCGGGTGCCGGGTGCGGGTTTTCCGGGGCCAGCCGGTACTCCACCGAGACCACCACGGCGCCGACCTGGTCGCAGATCAGCGTGGCCACCGCGTCCTCGCCGGCGACGTTGCCGAGGATCATGCCCCCGCCGTGGATGAAGAAGATCCCCGGCCGCGGACCGCTGGTCTCGGGGCTGCCTTCAGTCCGGTCAAGGGTGGTGGGCGAGGCGGTTGGACGGGGGCGATAGATGCGGACCGAGATGTCCGGCTCGCCCTGCGGGCCGGGAACCGTGCGGTCCTCGCGGATCACATTCGGGTTGTCCGGCACCTCGATGCCGGCCAGGATCGCCTCGACGGTGGCCCGCCGCTGCACGATGTCCTCAATGGCGTTGAAGCCGCCCGGGAGCGCCTCCAGCAGTTGGTCGAGCGGGACGCGTACCTCGGGGTCGATCAGTTCTTTGCGGGACATGACAGCTCCTCTCTAGACGGCTAGGGCAAAGCCTTCGTAACCCTTGGCGGCGACCTCGTCGCACTTCTTGCGGTATTCGCCGACCCCACCCGCGTACGGCATGAAGACGCGCGTCTTGCCCGGCACGTTCGCGCCCATGTACCACGAGTTGGCCTTCGGATAGAGGGTGTAGCTCGCGATCTCGTTCACGTGGTCGACCCAGGCGTCCTGCGCCTGCACGGTCGCCTCGATCGTGCGCATGCCCTGCTTGCCGAGGTGGTCGATGGCGTCGGCCACCCAGTCCACGTGCTGCTCGATGGAGACCACCATGTTGGACAGCACCGACGGGCTGCCCGGCCCGGTGATCATGAAGAGGTTGGGGAAGCCGGCCGAGCCGATCCCGAGGTAGGTGCGCGGCCCGGCGCGCCACGTCTCGGCGAGCGAGAGCCCGTCGCGCCCGCGGATGTCGACGTTGGTAAGGGCGCCGGTCATCGCGTCGAACCCGGTGGCGTAGACGATGACGTCGAACTCGTACTCGCGCTCGCTGGTCCGGATGCCCTTCTCGGTGACCTCGACCAGCGGGGTACGCCGCAGGTTCACCAGGTGCACGTCGGGGCGGTTGTACGTCTCGTAGTAGTTGGTGTCTAGACACGGCCGCTTGGTGCCCACCGGGTCCTCGGGACTCAGGTCGTCGGCG
>DASWMR010000542.1:0-5133 GCA_036399635.1 Actinoplanes sp.
ATGGCGATCGGCCACACCCGGTACGCCACCACTGGCGCCAGTGCCTGGTGCAACGCACAGCCGATGGCCCGCCAGGCCGGCGACGTGTTCTTCGCCCTCGGCCACAACGGCAACCTGGTCAACACCACCGAGCTCGCCGCCGGCCGGACCGACGCCGACCTCGGCAGCGACAGCGACGTGCTGGCCGCGCTGCTGGCCGACGAGCTGACCGGTGCCGCCCACGGTGACCTGGTCGCCGCGCTGACCGCCGTGCTGCCCCGGCTGCGCGGCGCGTACTCCCTGGTGGTCATGGACGAGACCCGGCTCATCGGGGTGCGAGACCCGCACGGCATCCGCCCGCTGTTCCTCGGCCAGATCGAGACCGGCGGCTGGGTGCTGGCCTCCGAGACGCCCGCGCTCAACGTCGTCGGCGCCCGCGTCATCCGCGAGATCGACCCGGGCGAGGTCGTGGTGATCGACGACGAGGGCGTGCACAGCATCCAGTTCGCCCCGCCCCGCAACCGCGCGCTGTGCTCGTTCGAGTTCGTCTACATCGCCCGCCCCGACGGCCAGCTCGGCGGCATCGGCGTGCACGCCGCCCGCCGCCGGATGGGCCGGGCACTGGCCCGGCAGGCACCGGTGGACGCCGACATGGTGATGCCGATCCCCGACTCGTCGGTCCCCGGCGCGCAGGGGTACGCCGCCGAGTCCGGCATCGAGTACGGCGACGGCCTCATCAAGAACCGCTACATCGGCCGCACGTTCATCGCACCGACCCAGCAGCTGCGCGACAACGCCGTACGGATCAAGTTCAACGCGATCGAGGACAACGTCGCCGGCAAGCGCCTGGTGGTCGTCGAGGACTCCATCGTGCGCGCCACCACGCTGCGCGCCACGATGCGCCTGCTCCGCGACGCCGGCGCCGCGGAGATCCACCTGCGGGTGCTGTCCGCGCCGTACCGCTGGTCGTGCTTCTACGGCCTGGACACCTCCGACCGCAGCAAGCTCATCGCGGCCACCATGTCCGTCGAGCAGATCCGCGAGCACCTGGGCGCCGACTCGCTGGCCTACCTGGAACTCGACCAGATGCTGACCGCCATCTCACCCGAGCCGGGCGGCTTCTGCACCGCGTGCATGACCGGCGACTACCCGGTGCCGGTGCCCGGCCTGTCCGCCGGGTAGCCCGGGTGTCAGCGGGTCGCTGAAGTCCGCCGGGTAGCCCGGGTGTCAGCCGACTCGCTGAAGGGCCCGGTCGCGACGGTTCGCGATGCTGGAACCCGACTCGCGGCGGGCCATCCGGCGCAGCACCACCGGGGCGATCAGCAGGCCCGCCACGGCCAGCTACTCAGCACGGCCACCGTCTCCAGGTGCCGCCAGGAATCACCGATCTCGACACCGATCGCCCCTGGCGGCAGCAACGCGGACCGCATGCCGAGCCCCAGCCAGTAGATCGGAAAGGCCTGCGCCACGGCCTGCAGCCACCCCGGCAGCACGGTGACCGGATAGAAGATGCCGGAGATGGCGATCACCGCGAGGATCGGTAGGGTCAGCAGGCCCTGGCTGCGCGCGCTGGCGAAGATCGAGCCGAGCGCGGCACCGGCCGGCAGGGTGGCGATCAGGCCCAGCCCGAGCATCGCGACAAGCGTCAGCCAGGCGGCGGGCCGGTCTGTGGCCAGCCCGTCCACCAGCAGCAGGGCGGGTAGCAGGAAGATCGCGAGCTCGATGAGCAGGCCACCGGAGACCGAGATCAGCTTGCCGGTCAGATAGCCCAGCATGCCGTTCGGTATGGCCTTGGCGCGCAGCAGCGTGCCGTCTTCGCGGTCGGCGGTCAGCTGCTGGCTCATGCTCACCATGGCCATCGCCGTGTTCATGCCGAGGATGCTCGGCAGAGCCAGAGCGCCGAGTGGGAAACCGCTCGCGCCGAACTGTCGGTCCCGCAGGAACCACAGCGTGATCAGCATGAGTACCGGCCAGAAGAAGTGGTTGAACAGGTCGCCGCCGTTGGTTACCGACTGCCGTAACTCCACAAGGCCGCGGGAGCGGCCGGCTCGCAGGGCAGTCCATACCGGGTTCATCGCAGTTTTCCCTCCGCCGGTGCGCCCCGGTGTGCCGGTTCAGCCCGGCGCATGAGGGTCAGGTACGTGTCCTCCAGCGACGCCCGGCGCACGTCGAGGTCGAGCAGGTCGTCGCCGTGCTCGCGGTACAGCTCGTAGACCAGCCGCGCCGGGCGGTCGGTGGGTCGGCTGAATCGTTCGCCGTGCAGCGACCAGCGCACCTCGCCGCGGCCGGCGATCGCGCGGGACAGTTCCTGGGCGGTGCCGTCGCCGATGATCCGGCCGCCGTCGAGCACCAGGATGCGTCCGGCGAGCCGCTCGGCCTCGTCCAGGTCGTGCGTGGTGAGCAGGATCGTGGTGCGGTGCTCGGCGGCCAACCCGCGGACCAGGTCGTGGAAGTCATGGCGGGCCTGCGGGTCGAAACCCACGGTCGGCTCGTCGAGGAAGAGCACCTCGGGGCGGCCGACGATGCCGATGGCCACGTCCAGGCGGCGGCGCTGGCCGCCGGAGAGCGTGCGGATCTTCTGGTTCGCCTGCGGGGCCAGGCCGACCGCGGTGACCAGGTCGTCTGGATCCCAGGGCGTCGTGTAGCCGGTGTAGTAGGCGCCGACCTGCGCCAGCAGCTCACGGACGCGCCACTTGCCGTGGTCGCGCCACGACTGCAGGACCACGCCGACGCGGGCCCGCCACTCCTCGCCGGCTCGCGCCGGGTCGGTGCCCAGGACCTCGACGTGCCCCGCTGAGCGGGTGCGGAAGCCCTCCAGGATCTCGATCGTGGTGGTCTTGCCGGCCCCGTTCGGCCCGAGCAGCGCCAGCACCTCGCCGCGCCGGGCCTGGAACGTGACATCGTGTAAAACGTCGGTCGTCCCGTACCGCATCCGTAGTCCGGCCACGTCGACCACGACGGCGTCGTCAGCGGTCATCGTCGCCGCCGGCGATCTCCCGGCGTACGTTCTCGGCAAGGCCGACCCGGTCGGCCCCCGCCAGATCGAGCGCCCGCGGCACCGTGCCGACCGCGGTGAGCAGAACGCCGAGCAGTACGTGCCCGGGCCGGCAGTCGCGCTTGCGCTGCGCCGCCGCGAAGCCCCGCTCCAGCGCCGCCTTCGCGGTGGCACCCAACTGCGGCGAACCCTCTGCCAACGGGGTTGCCAGCGGGAGCCCACCGTCGACGTGCACCCCGGCGGCGGCGAGGCTCCGCGCGAATTCGCTGTCCAGCGCGGCACGAACCGCTGCGTGATCGAGCCCAGCCGCGGCTAGCGCGGGCGACCCGTCCCGGGCGATCACGAGCAGCAGGTGGTGGGCCTCGATCACGGTTGAGCCTTCGGCACGGGCCTCCGCTCCGGCCGCGGCGAGGATCCTGTTGAGGTAATGATCGAAACTGCTCATCCCGAGCGCCTCCTCAGCTCGACGCCGGCAGCGATGAGCCGCTTGGCGTGTTTCTTGTAGACCGCTTGACGGGTCACCCCCAGCGCCTCGGCGACCTGCGGCCAGCCCCAGCCGGACCGCATGGCCTCCTCGACGGCGGCGTCCTCGAGCCGGTCGGCCAGTCGCCGCAACGCACCGACGGCCGCGAGCCGGTCGGCGACTTCTCCAGAGGCGGAAATCTGCACTGACATGTAAGCAACCGTAGTTGCTTACATGTCGTTTAGTCAACCGAAGTTGCTTACCGGCGCTTGGGGACTAACGTTCGGGAAAGTCACGCTAACCAAGATCAAGCGATAACCGTCGATAGTGGTGATCGTTGATGTGGCGTGAGAAGTTTTCTGACTTCCGCCGAAGAGGCGGTCTACGGCCGGTTCACCGGGTACCCAAGGGCTGGCTGGACGCCGGGAAAGTCGACATCAGCTCTGGACGGCAACGACAGCCTCACCGTGGACGCCGACGGGCGGCTGCATCTGGGCAAGGACGTCCACGGCCACTACTCGTTTCGGCTGCCCGACCTCGGCGACGCCTGGCGGCCGCTGCGTGATCCCGACCAGCGTGACCCCGACGAGCAGAACTGATCGGCCCGGCGGCGGCTACCCGCTCACCCGTATCAGCGGTAAGACCGACCCGCCCCGCGTTTCTACCATTGTAAATGTTTGACCGGATTTACCCTGATTGTGCTACAACCACCCGCTGACGGCGGGTACTTCCAGCGCAGGGATACAAGTTTATGACGGTCACGGTCGATCAAGCATTGCTGCGTGACCCGGTGCGGCTGGAGGCGGTGACGCGCGCGCGCACCATCATGCCCTCGTTGCCGATGCCGTTGGATGCGATCGCCCGGCTGGCGGCGCGGCTGCTGGACGCCCCGATGGGGGTGGTGACCCTGGTCGGCGGCGACGAGGAGTACTTCGCCGGCGTTCATGACCTGCCCCTGGCGCTGGTCGGGGAGGGTCGTGCGCCGATCGCGTACTC
Source organism: Actinoplanes sp. (assembly GCA_036399635.1). Lineage (GTDB taxonomy): Bacteria > Actinomycetota > Actinomycetes > Mycobacteriales > Micromonosporaceae > Actinoplanes. The sequence goes on from DASWMR010000542.1 coordinate 4,434, forward strand.
GGTGTGTCAGTACATGGTCAGCACCGACCATCCGGTCTGTTCCGGTGACATGTCAGCCGACGACGACCCTCGGCTGCGCGAACATCCCCTGGCCGTGCAATACGGGATCCGGGCGTTCCTCGGGGTGCCGTTACGCGACGGCGACGACCATCCGGTGGGTTCGCTCACCGTTCTCGACACCGCCGTACGGGAATGGTCCGACGAGCAGATGACCATGCTGGTGCAGCTCGCCGAACTGCTGCACCCGACAACCGGGGACGCCCCCACCGGTACGAGTCTGCCCGCAGCGCCGGACGCGCCGGCGAGTTCAGCGACCGGGGTTCTCGCCGCCGGCCTCGACCGGGAGGACAGCTTCCTGGCGGCGCTGTTGGACAGTCTGTCGGTCGGGGTGATCGCCTGTGACGCGGACGGCCGGGTGGTGCTGGTCAACCGGGCGTTACGCGAGGCCCAGCACCTGCCCGTCACCGGCAGGGTGACCGCCGAGCACGCCGCGGCGGCCGCCGCGATGCTCCTGGACGCCGACGGTGCACCGCTGCCGGTGCAGCAGACGCCGCTGATGCGGGCCTGGCGCGGCGAACACGTCCACGACGCCGACATCCTCGTCAAGGCCGGAACGGACCGGATCCGCACCTTCAACTGCAACGGCCGGCCCATCACCGGCGCCGACGGCCGTCCCCGCGGTGCGGTGGTCGCCGCCCAC
>DASWMR010000543.1:0-4587 GCA_036399635.1 Actinoplanes sp.
CGCCGAGGGTGCGCATGTTGTGCAGGCGGTCGGCGAGCTTGATGATCAGGACGCGGACGTCCTTGCCGGCCGCCACGATCATCTTGCGGATCGTCTCGGCCTCGGCGATCTTGCCGTAGAACGCCTTGTCGAACTTGGTCACCCCGTCGACCAGGTGGGTCACCTCGGGACCGAAGTCGCCGTGCAGTGCCTCGAGGGTGTAGCTCGTGTCCTCCACCGTGTCGTGTAGCAGGGCGGCGACCAGGGTGGTGGTGTCCATGCCCAGCTCGGCGCAGATCTGCGCGACCGCCAGCGGATGCGTGATGTACGGCTCGCCGCTTTTGCGCATCTGACCACGGTGCATGTTCTCCGCGATCTGATAGCTGCGGCGGAGCATGGCGGCGTCGGCCGAGGGATGGATGCTCCGATGCGTACGCGTAAGGACCGAGACCGGATCGTCGTCGTTGCCCTGGAAACTCAGGAGGGACCGGAGGCGCTGGGTGAGCGACATGTCGGTCGGTGCGGGCGTCGGGAGGGCACGTCCAAGGGCGGCGCCGTGGCCGGCGTCGACATCCACTGGACACCCCCTCACCGTCCGGCCGCTGAGGAGCACCCCTCGCGAGCCGCCTGGCAAATCAACGTGAAGCCGTGCGAACCGACCCGCAGCGTTCACCTGCCTTACAGCCTAAGCGAGCGGGCGTCATCCGAACGGTCAGTTACCGATGAGCGAACGGCCGAGTCTTTTCTCGAGGCTGCGGCTTCCGCCCTGTTCAGCAGGGTAGTAAACCGCGCCGCGCCACGAACCGGTGACACCCAGTCGCCGGAAGTTTCCACCAGGCGGGTGTCGGGCTTCTCGAGCCACGCGAGGATCCGCTCGGTCTCCTCGGCGGACGCGGCCGGAACCGGGCCTGGTCCGGGTAGGACCGTCTCGGCGGTCTGTCGGGCAGCCTCGAGGGTCGGCCGGGGGTGGTCGCGCGGTGGCGAGGTGGCCGCGGCCGCGAGACGGCCGTGCCGGACCACCACGATCTCCCACCCGCCGACCGCGTCCCGGCGAGCGGCGGTCACCTCGGTGAGCCGGGTCAGCGCGCTCAGCCGCTGCATCCGGATGGTCGCCCGGAGCAGCGCGACGAGCCGGGCGCGCACCACCGCAGCCTCCTCATAGCGCTGCCGGTCGGCGAGCACCTCGATGCGGGCCAGCAGCGCCCGCACCACCGTTTCCGGGTCACCGTGGATCGCCGTCCGGAACGGCAGGGAGGCGCGCACTGCGTACTCCTCTCCGGTGATCTTGTGTTCGCAGGGCGCGGGGCAGCGGCCCAGCTCGGCCAGGGCGCAGGCCGGTGTCGGGGTGCGGGCCGAGAGCGCGTGCGTGCACTGGCGGAGCGGAACGGCGTCGTAGACCCCGGCGGCGGCCAGCTCGGCGGTGCGGCGCGAGGAGAACGGGCCCAGGTAGGCCGCGTCGTCGTCGGCCAGCCGGCGCACCACCGACAACCGCGGATAGAGCTCGGCGGTGAGCTTGAGCCAGACCACTCGATCGGGATATTTCGACCTCCGGTTGTACGGCGGGGAGTGCGCCGCGATCAGCCGGAGCTCGCGAACCTCGGCCTCCAGCGAGTGCGCACACTCCAGCGCCTCCACCCGGGCGGCGGCACCGAGCATCTCGGAGATGCGGGCCCGCTTCTCGCTGGCCGTGAAGTAGCTGCGGACCCGGGTGCCGATGTCCTTCGAGGTGCCGACGTAGAGCGGGCGCTCATCGGCCGCCCGGAACACGTAGACCCCGGGGGTGTGCGGCAACCCGTCGGCCAGGTGGCGCTGCCGGCGCTGGGTGGGCGTCACCGCCTTGGCGAACTCGATCGCGTCGCCCAGTGTGTGCACCCGGAAGCTGCCCAGCCGCTCGATCAGGCCGTGCAGCACGTCGACGGTGGCCCGTGCGTCGTCCAGTGCGCGGTGGGTGGGCTGCACCGCGGCGCGGAAGAACTGGGCGAGCGTGGCGAGCTTGCGGTTGGGCACCTCGTCGCGGGTCAGCGCCCGACGGGCCAACGCGGCCGTGTCGAGCACCCGCAGCTGGGGCCACGGGTAGCCGTGCCGGGCGCAGGCCGCCTTGAGGAAGCCGACGTCGTAGGGCGCGTTGTGCGCCACCAGCACCGCCCCGCGGAGGAACTCGAGCAGGCTGGGCAGCACCGCCTCGATCGGCGGCGACGGCGCGAGCATCGCGTCGGTGATGCCGGTCAGGACGGTGATGAACGGCGGGAGGCGCTCACCCGGGTTGACCAGGGTGCCGAACGAGCCCAGCTCGGCGCCGCCGCGCACCTTGATCGCGCCGATCTCGGTGATGCCGCTGCCGTCCGCCGCGCCCCCGGTGGTCTCCAGGTCGAGGACCACGAAGGTGGTGTCGGCAAGCGACAGCGCGGCCGGGTCGACAGAGCCGTCAGCGGTCAGAAGGGTGTCCAGAGTGCCCTGGACATATGCCGGTTGTGCCACGGCGGGGAGATTAGAGAGGGGGTACGACAAGAACGCACCGGGCGTCGGAAAAGATCACTTGCTTCGACAAGCTTTTCGCTGGCCGCCGGTGGAGAATGGAAAGATGTCCGAACCTCTGCTCCCCGGCGACCGCCCCGATGCGGAGGCGGACGCTGGCCAGGGTGGGGAGGCGGACGCTGTTCAGGATGCGGAGAACGGCCCCGAGCCGGTCCTTCCCGAGGCGGTCCGCCAGCGGATCATGACGCTGTCCGCCGCCGCCCTGCCCGGACTGCCCACCGACGAGATCCCGGTGCTGCTGCGGCGGGTCGCCCGGTTCGCACCGAACCGCCGGGCCCGGCTCGGCGGCCGGGAGATCGCCGCCCAGCTGGCCTCCGACCCGCTGTTTCGGCAGCGGATCGGCACCCGGGTGCTGGCCGACGCCGGTGACCTCGGCACCGCGGTGGCGAACGGGATGGCGCCGGCCGCCGCCGACCCGGTCGAGGTCGCCGCGCTGGCCTATCTGCGCCGGCCGGCTGGCTGGCGGGTGTTGATCTCCGACGCCGGCCAGGCGGTGCAGGCCGAGGCCGACAGTGCCGCGATCGCCGGCCAGGTGCGCGCGGCCGAGCAGCGAGCCGCCCGCGCCGAACACGACCGGGCGGTCGCCAAGGTGGAGGCCGACAAGCTTCGCGACGAGTTGGCCCGGGTCCGCGAGGAAATGGGCCAGCTGCGCGAAGAGGCCAGGTCGACGGGCAAGGCGCTGCGCGAGTCGCAGGCCGCGCAGAAGCGCGCGAGCGACCTGCTGGCCACTGAGAAGGGACGCGCGTCGCGCCTGGCGGCCGATCACGACGCCGAGGTACGCCGGTTGAAGACGCGCCTGGCCGAGGCGGAGGCCCAGGCCGCGACCGGCAAGCAGAGCGCCAAGGATGCGCGGGCCGCCGACGACGCCCGGCTCTGGCTGCTGCTCGAGACGATCGGTCAGGCCGCCTCCGGCCTGCGTCGCGAGCTGGCCCTGGGCCCGGCAGACAGGTTGCCGGCCGACTTCGTCGCGGAAACCGCGGCCGAGCGCCCCGGTTCGCCGGAGCGGTCCCGCGCCCGGGCCCAGGACACCGACGACCCGGGTCGCCTCGACCAGCTGCTGGCCCTGCCCCGGGCGCACCTGATCGTGGACGGCTACAACGTGACGAAGCGCGGCTTCGCTGAGATGTCCCTGGAACAGCAGCGCAAACGCCTGATCACCGGCCTGGGCGGGATAGCGGCGCAGACCGGCGACGAGGTCACCGTGGTCTTCGACGGGGCCGAACGGGTGCACGGCCTGCCGCCGGCGCCGCGCGGCGTACGCGTGCTCTTCTCGCGCAAGGGCGACACCGCAGACGAGCTGATCCGCCAGTTGGTGCGGGCCGAGCCGGCCGGCCGGCCGGTCGTGGTCATCTCCTCGGACCGCGAGGTCGCCGACGGCGTACGCCGGCACGGGGCGTACCCGATGGGGGCGGACTCCCTGCTGCGCCGGCTGTCCCGGTCCTGAGCTGCGGTTTCAGATTCTTGTCGTACCCGTCGCCTAGCGTGACTGTCACCGAGGGTGGTCGGTCGGCTTCCCCCTTGATCACCCGACCGTCCGCCCGGTGAGGAGGAGCCATGATCATCGACTGTGGTCGCTGCGCGCGGCGGCCCGACGAGTGCGACGGATGCCTGGTCAAGACGCTGGAAAGCACGCCCGACGGGATAGCCGACCTGTTCGGCAGCGAGCTGCGGGCGATCGAGGTCTTCGAGCTGGCCGGGTTCGACGTCGAGCTGCTCGAGACCCCCGAGCCGCCCGTGGTGGTGCCGATGTTCCCCCGCCGCAAGCACGTGGCGTGATCATCATGCCGACCGATCTCGGTAGGGTGGCCCGATGATTCGGCTCGGTGCGGCGATTCGGCTCGGTGCGGCGTGACGCCGCGGCTCTGGGCGGCCGGCACGCTCGCGGTCCTGGTGGTCGCCGCGGTGGTGGTCGCCGCCCTGACCATCCCGTGGCACCGGCCGCCGGCGCCGCGGGCCGATCAGCTCGCCGCGTTCGGGCAGCTGCCACGCGAGCAGGTCGACCGGGCCCGCGAGTTCCACGCCGAGATGCGCCCGGGGTCGTACGGCGCGATGGCGATCAGCCTGATCGGCGCC
>DASWMR010000544.1:0-7895 GCA_036399635.1 Actinoplanes sp.
CGGTAGAGATGCCGACCTCGATCGGCTTGTCGGACACTCGACCCGGGTGACGTCGTCGGTCATGAGGTCGGCGCCGAACTTCTCGGCCGATGATGATCAGATTGCGGATCGCCTGCCTGAGATAGCCGGGACCAGGTCGGCGAGCAGGGCCTCGATCCGGGTTTTGATCTCGTCACGGATCGTCCGCACCGACTCGACTCCCTTGCCGGCCGGGTCGTCGAGTTTCCAGTCCTCGTAGCGCTTTCCGGGGAAGACCGGGCACGCGTCGCCGCAGCCCATCGTGATGATCACGTCGGAGGACTGGGCGGTTTCCCATTCCAGCTTCGTGGGGGTCTGGTCGGTGATGTCGATGCCGACCTCGCGCATCGCCTCGACGGCGGACGGGTTGATTTTGTCGCCGGGGGCCGAGCCGGCGGACCGGACCTCGATCTGGTCGCCGGCCAGGTGGCGCAGCCAACCGGCGGCCATCTGGGAACGGCCGGCATTGTGAACGCAGACGAACAGGACGCTGGGCTTGGTGTCGCTCATGATCTTGGTCTTCCTCGCGGATGGTGGTTGGGGGTGAGTGCTCAGGCGGTGCGAGTGGGCTCAACGACGACCTGGTCGGCGGTCTCGCCGACGGTGGGGTAGAGCGCGATGATCAGGCCGGTGCCGATGATCAGGCCGGCGATCTGGGCGATGACGAAGCCGGGGACCGAGGCCGGGGCGATCCCGGCGAAGGTGTCGGTGAAGGCACGGCCGATGGTGACGGCCGGGTTCGCAAAGCTGGTGCTGCTGGTGTACCAGTAGGCGGCGCCGATGTACGCGCCGACCGCGGCCGGGGCCACTGCGGAGCGCCCGGATCGGGCGAGCGCGAAGATCAGCAGGAGCAGTCCGGCGACCGCGACGACCTCCGCGAGCCACAGGTGCCCGGCGGCGCGGTCCTTGGTGGAGAACGTGACCGCAGCGAGCTCGAACATCAGGTTCGCCAGCACTGAGCCGGCGATCGCACCCAGAGTCTGCGCGGCCGCGTACCCGGCCAGGTCTTTGATCGTCAGGCCGGTCCGGGTGCGGCGGCCGAGGAACCAGTCGGCGGTGGACACAAGCGGATTGAAGTGGGCGCCGGAGACCGGTCCGAAGGTCAGGATCAGCGCGCCGAGCGCGAATGCGGTCGCGACTGAGTTTTCGAGCAGCTGCAGGCCGATGTCGTTCGGGGAGAGCGTGGTGGCCATGATCCCGGAGCCGACGACGGCGGTGACCAGCAGTGCGGTGCCGAGGAACTCGGCGAGCAGCCGCCGCCAGAAGGCGATGGTGGGCACGGCGGGGCGCTGGTCGGGACGGGTCAGGTCAGCCATTGTCGGCTCCCGGATTCAGGACGGGTGCGATCCGGCCGATGCGGTCGGCCAGGTCGGTGAATGCGGCCTCGAACGCCTCGTCGGTGTCGACACGCGCCGGGTCCGGCACCGACCAATGCAGGCGGGGGCGGACTGGCCCGGTGAGGTCTTCGTGGGCGTTGTCGCAGACCGCAATGATCAGATCGCCGTCGTGGACCACGTCGTCGACGTGGTGAGTGCCGGTCGGGTCCAGGGCGAGGCCGTGTTCGTGCGCGACCCGGACCGCTCGCGGATGCACCCGCTGGGCAGGCACCGTTCCGGCCGACGCGACATCCCCGCCGATCCGGTCGCGCCACAGCGCGGCGGCGAGTTGGGAGCGCGCGGAGTTGTGGGTGCAGACGAACACCACGCGCTCCGCGCTGTCGAGCCGCGGCACGGTCAGCGACGACAGCGCCCCGGGGACGAGCCGCAGGTAGGTACGGCGACGGTCGCCCTCAGAACGGGTCCGGACCAGCAAGCCGGCGTCCTGCAACACTTTCACGTGGTGGGCGATCAGGTTGGTGGGCATGCCGAGATCGGCCGCGATCTCGCCTGGTGAGGCGTCGCCAAGGATGAGCGCGTCGACGATGGCGAGGCGGGCGGGGTCACCGAGTGCGGCGTGCACCCGGGCCCGCGCCACCAGCAGGGAAGGTTCAACATTCATTGACTCAATGATCGCTGAGGTATTGTCCGGTGGCAAGCGGCAGGGGATCCGGTCGGTTAGTGGCGGAACCCGTTGACGATGCTGGTCAGTTCGGTGGAGAGCCGGGTCAGGTCGACCGCTGCCTGTTGAGTGGCGGTTGCGCCGTCGGCGGTGGCGGTGGCGACGTCAGCGACTGCGGAGACGGTCCCGGCGACTTCACCGCTGGTGGCTGCGGCTTCGGCGACTGAGCGGCTCATCTCCGAGGTGGTGGCGGTTTGTTCCTCCACGGCCGAGGCGATGGTGGTGGTGTAGTCACCGATCTGCTGGATGACTTCGGTGATCTCCACGATGGCTGCGGCCGCGGTACCGCTGGAGCCTTGGATAGCCCCGATCCGGGCGGTGATCTCTTGGGTAGCCTGCGCTGTCTGTTGCGCGAGCTCTTTGACCTCGCCGGCGACCACGGCGAAGCCTTTGCCGAGTTCCCCGGCGCGGGCTGCTTCGATGGTGGCGTTGAGCGCGAGCAGATTCGTCTGCTCGGCGATGGTGGTGATCAGCTTGACCACGTCGCCGATCTCGGCGCTGGCCGTGCCCAGCTCGGCGACCTGCGCGGTGGTGCGTTCGGCGATCGTCATGGCTTTGCGGGCCACCTCGGCGGCTTGTCCGGCATTGGAGGCGATCTCGGTGATCGATGCGCTCATCTGTTCGGCGCCCGCGGCGATGCTCTGCACCCCGGCGTTGACCTCCTCTGAACCGTGGGAGGCGGAGGTGGCCTGCGCGGCGGCCTGCGCCGCGCCGGACTGCAGTTGAGAACTCACCGCGGTAAGTTCCTCCGCCGCGCCGGCCAGGGTGACGGCTGAGCCACCGATGGTGGTCACCGTGTCGCGCAAGTTGGCCATGGCGGTGTCCAGCGCGCGTCCCATCTGCCCCGGCTCGTCGCGGGTGGTGATGCCGACGATGCCGGTGAGGTCGCCGGCGGCGAGGCCGACACACACCTCCTTGACCTTGTTCAGCGATCGGACAATCTCGCGGGCGACGAACATACCCATGGTCAGGGCGAGTAGCAGCCCTACCACCAGCAAGACCAGCGACGTGATGCGGCTCGATTCGTAGGCCGATTTCGCCGCACCGGCATTAACCGCAGCAGCAGCTGACTCTACGGCGTTCATTTTGGTGATGTCCTGGGCCATTTCGGTGAACAACGGCCCCGACTCGGTGTCGCGGATACGCTCCCAGGCGGTGATGTCGTTGCGCTCGCTGGCCGGGACCAGCTTGTCCCGCACGATGGTGACGTAGTCGCGGTAGTCGACCTGCAGCTCGTCGATCGCGGCCGAGTCGACGGCCGGATGACCGGCGCGATACGCCTCGAACGCCGCGCCGGCCGCCTGCTGATCGGCGGTGAGCCCCTGCAGGTACTTGGCCTTGTTCGCCCCGGTACGCGAAACGGCATGATTGAGAACATCGATGCGGGTCTGGAGCACTGCGGCACGCAGGTCACCAATCGCGTCGATGCTGGCCACGTTAGCGGAGTAGATCTTCTGAGCGGATCCGCTGGCTTTGCTCAACGCGTGCAACCCCAGGGTCCCGATCGCCACGGCGACCAGTCCAGCCACGCCTACCGCGCTCATGATCTTGACCTTGACGCTCAGATCAGCGAAGAAGTTTCGTCCCCGGACGCCGGTAGCGACCGACGCCACAGTGCCAGGTAAAGCCCCCACGCTAAATCCCTCCTCTTACCACGTGACGGATACTCCGCACGGTCGTCCTGCCGCCGCCGTTCACACCCGAGATCAGCGCGGCAGACTCACGCGCGCGGTGGTGCCACGGTGGCGCTCGGTGTTCGGTGCGACGGTGATGCTGCCGTGGTGGTGCTCGGTAATCAGCTGGGCAAGGGTCAGACCCAGTCCGGTGCCGGGTATCGCGAGTTCGGTGGCGATGGCACCTCGGAAGAAACGTTCGAAGACGTGCGGGCGTTCGTGGTCCGGTATGCCGAAGCCGGTGTCGTTGACGGTGAGGTCCACGGTGGCGTCGTTGCTGGTCAGCGCGACACTGACGTGGCCGCCGTCCAGGGTGTAGGCGAGCGCGTTGTCCAGCAGCGCATCGATCAGTTGCCGCAGCCGGTGGGGGTCGCCATGTTGGGGCGTGTGTGCCGGCATCTGGCAGGTGACGGTCACGTTCTTGTCGGCGGCCCGCGTGCTGAACTCACCGATTGCGGCGGTGACTACGGTGCTGAGTTCTATATCGGCCATCTGGAGCGGGCTGCGTCCGGCGTCCAGCGCGGACAGGTCCAGCAGCTGTTCAACCAGCTTGCGCAGGCGTTCGCTGCCCCGCCTGGCCGCCTCGATCAGGGGCTGCAGGTCCGCGGCTGGCGTGTCCGGGTCGGTGTCGTGCATCAGGTCCAGATACGAAACGATGATGGCGACCGGGGTGCGCAGTTCGTGACCAACGAGGTTCAGGTAGTCGTCCTTGGTGCGGCCGAGCAGCTGCTGGAGCCGGTCGGCGCGGTGCGCAGCGGTGATGTCGTGGAAGACCGCCACCGCGCCGAGGCGTTGCCCCTGGCCGGTGGTGATCGGGTGACCGTTGATCCGGAACACCCGGCGTTGGCCGTGCAGGTGCAGCAGGTGTTCGGCGCCTCTGACCGACTCGCCGTCCAGCGCCCGCAGCAGCGACGTCTGGTGAGCGTGGACCGGGGTGCCGTCGGTGTCGGTGATCGGCAGCCGGACCGCCCACTCTTCGGCACTGCCCGCGACGGTGCCGGTACCGAGGCGCTGTTGCAGGGATCGGTTCACCAGGACCATTTGCCCGTCGGCGTCACAGGCGGCCACCCCGGTGTCGAGGCTGTCCAGCAGGGTGTCCAGGAAAACCCGTTGGTGGTGTTCGCGTTCGCGGGCGAGGTGCTCGGCGACGAACGCGGTGCACGCCTGTGCGCCGTCGTCGGCGCCGGCCAACTGTTGCGGGAGCCAGTCGCGGGGCTGGTTGTCCATGACGGCGCACACGCCGACGATGTCGCCCTGCGGGTCTCGGACCGGGAACCCGGCGTAGCAGCGCAGGTTCGTGGAGCGTACGGGCGCGTCGAGCGGCACCCGGATATCGGTGTGCGTATCGCCGATGACGACCGGGAACCCGCTGTGCAGCACGAGTCCCGCCAACGTCGAGGACACCGGTGCGGGCTTTTTGGCCTCGAATCCCGGCGGAAGCGCATGTCCGCCGATCAGGCGTAGATGCAGCCCGTCGGTAATATGGATCATCGCGGTGCCGGCTTGCGCGGCACGTGCGGTCACGGCCGCCATCCGGTCCGCAGCGGTCTGCGTCATCCCCCCGGGAGCGAGCTCCATCGCGACTGCGGCCGCAGTCGGGGTCGTCGCGGCTGTTACGGCCGGGTGGTTCGGCTCTCCAGGTCGGCCCACCATCCCATCATCGCCTGATCGTCGGTGGTGCGGACCAGATTCGCTTAGCGAGTGACAACAGTCTGCACAATGAGTGGGGGCATATCCAGCGCGGTCCGCCCGCGGAAACGGTCTTCCGGGATCATCTGACACTGAGCATTGTCGCGCCAATTCCCGGTCCGATGTTCCTCCAGCTCGCGGGTCAGGCGACCGTGGGTTCCTCGACGGTGAGCAGCATGGCGAGCTGCCGCATCAGTCCCGGCCGCGCCCGGTAGTAGACCCAGCTGGCCCGCCGTTCGGCGTCCACGAGGCCGGCTTCGCGTAACACCTTCAGGTGATGCGAGATGGTGGTCCCGGAGATCGTGAACGCCGGGGTGAGGTCGCAGACACAGATCTCCCCGTCGGGCGCGGACGCGATCATCGACATCAGCTGCAGCCGGATCGGATCCCCGAGCGCCTTGAACGCGTGCGCCAGGACGCCGGCAGCCTGAGCCGGAACGCGGCCCCGGGTCATCGGCGTGCAGCACGGCTCCGCGGCGAGGTCGGTCGGCGGTGACGACACGGCTGGTTTCGACATGCGTCGAGGTTGACAGATGTCGAAGTCGAGTGCAAGGTGACTTCGACAGACTTCGGATTCGATAAACTTCGAATCTACGGCGGTGGATCCCGATCCGCTCGCCTACTCGAGCTCACCAAGGAGTCCCATCATGAGTCTTCCGGTCGTCGTCATCGGCGCGGGTCCGGTAGGCCTGGCCGCTGCCGCGCACCTGCACGAACAGGGCGTGCCGTTCCTCGTCCTCGAAGCCGGTGACCAGGTCGGCGCGTCGGTGCGACAGTGGGCGCACGTCGGGCTGTTCAGCCCGTGGCGCTACGACATCGACGCCGCCGCCCGCCGATTGCTTGACGCCGCCGGCTGGGCCGCACCCGACGACGCAGCGCTGCCCACCGGCGGCCAGCTGATCGAGGACTACCTGCAGCCCCTCGCCGAACTCCCCGCGCTCGCCCCGCATTTGCGCTTCGACGCGCCGGTGACGGCGATCAGCCGAGTTGGCGCCGACCGGGTCCGCACCGCCGGACGCGCCGACCTGCCGTTCGTCGTGCGCCTGGCCGACGGTACCGAGGTCACTGCCAGCGCGATCATCGACGCCTCCGGCACCTGGCGCACCCCGAACCCCCTGGGCGTCAACGGCCTGCCCGCCCACGGCGAACCCCAGGCCGCCGGGTTGATCGATCACGCCCTGCCCGACGTCCTCGGCGCCGACCGCGAGCAGCACGCCGGCAAACACACCATCGTTGTCGGCGCCGGGCACTCCGCCGCCAACACGCTGCTCGACCTGGCCCGCCTCGCCGAGACCGAGCCCGGCACCCGGCTCACCTGGGCCGTGCGCGGCGGCTCCCCGCAGCGCGCCTTCGGCGGGGAGGACGCCGACGAACTGCCCGCCCGCGGCGCACTGGGCAGCGGCCTGCACGCCCTGGTCGACACCGGCAAACTCACCCTGGTCACCGGGTTTGGCGTGCACACCGTCGGCACCGGCGGTGACCGCGTCACCCTGCTCGCCGCGGACGGGCGAACCCTGACCGCTGACCGGGTCGTGTCCGCCACCGGTTTCCGCCCCGACCACTCGATCTCCGTCGAGCTGCGCCTGGATCTCGACCCGATCCTGGGCTGCACCCGCACCCTGGCCGACCTGATCGACCCGAACGAGCACTCCTGCGGCACCGTCGCTCCGCACGGCTACCGCGAACTCGGCCAGCCCGAACCGAACTACTACGCCGTCGGCATGAAGTCCTACGGCCGGGCACCGACCTTCCTGATGGCCACCGGCTACGAGCAGGTCCGCTCGATCGCCGCGGCTCTCGCCGGCGACTTCGACGCCGCCGACGATGTCCAACTGGACCTGCCCGAGACCGGCGTGTGCAGCGCCAACCTCGTCGCCGAGAACGCCGCCCGCCAGATCGCGGCCCGCTTCGGCGTGAGCCCCGACGTGCCGCTCACCCTGGCCACCACCACGGTGGCGCTCCTGCCGACTGCGGCCAGCACCAGCGACGCCGTCCGCGCCGCCGCCGACCGGATCGGCCTCGACCCCGACGTCGCCCTGCAGATCGCCGCGCTGGCCGACCAACCCGGCGCGTTGCCCAGCGTCGCCGGGCTCATCAGTCTCACCCCGGCCGGCGGCGGCAACTGCTGCTCGTGAACCAGCCCGCCCACACCACGGTGGCCGCCGGCGGAAACGTCGGCGACCACCGGTCGCCAGCACCAACCGGCAACCGCACGCTGGTAGCGGCGCTGGCGATCACCCAGACGATCGGCTACGGCACCCTCTACTACGCCTTCGCCATCTTCCTCACCCCGATCGCCGCCGACCTGCACACCACGACCACCGCAGTGACCGGCGCCTTCACCGCCTCCGTTCTGGCCTCCGCCCTGCTGGCCGTGCCGGTCGGGCGGTGGCTGGACCGGCACGGCGGGCGGGCGCTGATGACCGCCGGTTCGCTGCTCGGCGCCCTCCTGCTGGT
>DASWMR010000545.1:0-3407 GCA_036399635.1 Actinoplanes sp.
TCGACCTTCGACCACAACCAGCTCAACCTGGCCACCTATCTGCCGCGCGCGGCGCTGCCGCTGGTGGTCACCGCCACCCTGTCGGCCGAGGCGAACGCCGCCTTCTACACCGCGTTCATGGTGCTGTCGTTCCTCGCGATGGTGCCCGGCAACGTGGCGCTCACCCTGTTCGCGGTCGCCAGCGGCGACCGCCGGGCGCTGCGGTCCAAGGTACGGATGGGGCTGCTCATCTGCCTCGGCGGCGGCCTGCCGGCCTCGCTGGTGGTGGTCTTCTTCGCCAACCCGATCATGTCGGTCTTCGGCAGCGAGTACGAGGCGTCGGCCGGCGCCGCCCTCGCCATCCTCGCGCTCACCTACGTGCCGTTCGTCTTCCACCACTTCTTCCTGGCCATCTCGCGGGTCCAGGGCAGCGTGCGCGGCGCCGGCATTTTCTCGATCTTCGCCGGGCTCGCCGAGCTCGGCGCCGCCTGGTACGGCGGGAGCCGCGGCAGCCTGACCGAGCTGGTCACTTTCGTCGCCATCGTGATGGGCGTGGAGACCGTTCTGGTCGCGCCCACCGTGCTCCGCGCCGTCCTCGGCGGAACCTCGAAACGGGGAGACACCGTGAACACCACCAGCATGACGCTGCACGAGCGGGCCTGGCTCCCGCTGGAATACATCCGCACCGTCGGCCCGATGCACGGCATCACCGTTGAGGGCGTACGCCGGGCCCTGATCGGACTGCACGCGGCCGACCCGAAGCACCGGGCGGTGTCCCGGCTGGACCGGGTCGGCGCCCGCTGGGAACACCTGAGCGCCGCCGAGTTCGCCGCCTTCGTCTCCAAGGCGGTCACCGACTCCGGCGACTGGTCGCTCGACCATGACGGGATGACGCGCAAGCTGCAGGCCGAGCCGCGCGGGGTGTACCCGATCCGGATCCTGATCGGTGCCGGCTACGTGGCGATGAAGGTCTCCCACGCGTACGGCGACGCCGGTCCCGTCAACACGCTGCTGCACGAGCTGGTGGCCGCCGCCTCGGCGGGCCGCGCCGCGGTCATCGCCCCGATGCAGCGCAACCGGCTGGCGCTGCCGAAGGCATGGTGGAAGCAGTTCGGCACCAAGCCGGGCCGCTGGCGTGCGGGCCTCAGCTTCCCGCGGCCGCCCGCCCGCGAGGAGACCCACATGCGCAGGTGGTATCCGGAGCTGACGGTGCGTACGGCGCGGTCGGCGCAGACCCTCGGGCTGATGCGTACCTGGCGTGACGCCCACGCTCCGGGCGTCACCACCTCGGCGATCACCTTCGCCGCGTTCACCGCGGCGCTGCACGAGATCGGCCTGCGGCCGGATGTGGCCGGCGCGACCTTCCTCGCGGACGGCCGGCGCTACCTCGACAAGAACGTCCGGATCGACAGCAACTTCTGCATGGGCCCGTACCTGTCGCCGCCGGACATGATGGATCCGATGTCGATCCATCAGACGATCAAGGCGGAGCTCGCGACCGGCCGGATCCTGACGATGATGGTGCTGCGCGAAGGCAAGATCCTGCTGGACGGTGCGCCCGGGATGCCGGAGCCCTACCCGGCCGAGCTTCCGGTCCCGCCGCGGCCGCGGCTGACCTTCAGCAACCAGGGCCGGCACGACATGCTCGAGGATCTGCCCTGGTCGGTCGATCCGGCGTCGCGGGTGAACCTGAGTGTCCCGACGCTCAACGGCCCGGAGGGCGTCACGCTCACCACCAGCGAGATGAACGGGGTGCTGCACCTGGAGGCCACGTTCCACGCCTCGACGTTCGACCCCGCCCTGATCTCCCGGGCACTCGAGCTGGTCTGCACCGATCCGGCCGGCCTCATCGTGGGCGCGACCGCGGAGACACCCGGGTCAACGGCCCCGCAGCAACGAGTGGCCACGCCGACGACACCGGCACGAGAGTCCGCCTCGCAGCGGAACTAGGTCATGCGCCCGGTCGGCAAGCCCCGCCGGCCGGGCGCATTCCCCTTGTTCTCTATGTATCGGCGAGCTGATCGCCGCGAACCGGCAGCATCAGACCGGTGTTCCTGGTGCTGATCGGGGGTTCCAGCCGCGCCGGCCGGAGCCGGCCAGGCGCGTTGGGGACGGCGACGGACGCGATGCTTGTCGCGGCGGCGGGGGTGGCCGCCACGGCTTCGGTACGCCGGCCCTTCATCTGGATCCTCCGGTTACGCGGTCCCGCCCTGACGGGCAGACCGATGTTCCGAGCTTATGAGCACGGCCGCACGGACGCGGCCATTCGCGATTCATCGGGCTGCGGGGGCGCGCAGCGGCTACTACGCACCCCCGGTGTACGCCCGTTCAGCGTTACCTTCGAGCAACCGGTCAGCGGGTCAGTTCTTGACCTGGACGGCCGGAACCTTCTTGGCCGGAACCTTCTTGGCCGGCTTGACCAAGGCCGGTCCGGTCGTCGCCGCGGTGGCCGGAGCCGTGGTCGCAGCTGCGACCGGAGCGCTCGTCGGAGCGGTCGGCACCACCGTGGCCGGAGCCTTGGTGGGCGTGGTGGTCGGAGCGGTGGTGGGAGCCATGGTCGGCTTGGTCCCGGGACCACCCTGACCGCCGGTGCCCGGCGCCTTCGACGGAGCCGTGGTGGGCGCGGTCGTCGGGGCCGTAGTGGGCGCGGTCGTCGGAGCCGTGGTCGGCTTCGTGCCGGCGCCACCGTTGTTGCCCGGCTTACCGTCGCCCGGCTTACCGTCACCCGGCTTACCGTCACCCGGCTTACCATCGCCGGGCTTACCCGGGAGGCCCTGTCCGGCGACGTCCTTGGCCTGCACCGGCAGTGCCAGCCAGAACGTCCGGGTCTGGGTCTTGGCCTTGAACTGGCACGAGTCGTACTCGATGACCGCCTTCAGCTGAGCGACGCCAGCCTTCTTGAAGTCGGGGTTCACCTCGATGGTGTTGTAGTCCGCGTGCCCCGGGTACAGCGAGACGCCGCGCGAGAAGTCCGCCGACCGCCGGTGTCCCCAATAGTTGATCTCAACGTTCTTGCTGTAGTACTTGACCGATGCGTCACAGACCCGCTGGTTCGTACGCCAGTAGATCTTGATCCAGCTGTCGCTCTGCGCCTTGACGGCACGCAGCCAGCTGGCGACCGGCTCGGGGCCCCGCTGAGCGGCGGCCGCGGGCGCCGTCATGGTGATCGTGGCCATGCCTACTGCGGCAGTGGCCGTCGCCACGATCGCTCCGATACGCCGACTCTTGTTCATTCAATCCCCTCCGGTGAAAGTCAACCTTGCGGTGACAAAGCGGACACTAAGGGCAAAGGATGACTTTTTGGTGTTTTTACACGGTGTTTCGGCGTACTTCCTTCTTCTCCGACAAAATGTTTGGCCGCTCCGACGATGCATTTGGCCACCGTGAGCCCGGTGGCTCCACGCTCCACGGCTGAAACGGCGGTACGG
>DASWMR010000546.1:0-2180 GCA_036399635.1 Actinoplanes sp.
GACTGCCGGATCGACTCGCCGCTGGGTGCACTGGTCACCCGGCGCGGCACGACCGAGCACTACGTCGACGAAACGGACCGAGTGCTCTTCGACGACACGCTGGCGATGCTGGCGGCCCGCTCCGGCGAGCCGCCCTCCTTCGAGCCGGGCGGGCCGCGCCGGCAGATCTTCTTCGACCCGTCGAAGATCCGGGTCGGCATCGTCACCTGCGGCGGGCTCTGCCCCGGGCTCAACGACGTGATCCGTGGCCTGGTGCTGGAGCTGACCTCGCACTACGGGGTGTCGCGGATCGTCGGCTTCCGCAACGGGTACCGCGGCATGGTCGCCCGGCACGGCCACGACGTGGTCGAGCTGACCCCGCGCAGCGTGGAGTACATCAACGAGCAGGGCGGCACGATCCTCGGCACGTCGCGCGGCAACCAGGACCCGGCCGAGATCGTCGACTGCCTCGACCAGTTGGGCGTCAACGTCCTCTTCGTGATCGGCGGCGACGGCTCGATGCGCGGCGCCCAGCGGATCGCCCGCGAGGTCCGCGACCGGGACCGCCGGATCGCGGTGGTCGGCGTCCCGAAGACGATCGACAACGACATCCCGTTCATCGGCCACAGCTTCGGCTTCCAGACCGCGTTCGGCAAGGCCACCGAATCGATCCGGGCGGCGCACACCGAGGCCACCGCGCAACCCGGCGGCATCGGGCTGGTCCAGCTGATGGGCCGGCACAGCGGTTTTATCGCCTGCTACGCGGCACTGGCCACGAACGACGCGGACTACGTACTGATACCGGAGATCCCGGTTGACGTCGACGCTTTCCTGCCGCACCTGCGCCGCCGGGTCCGCGACCGCGGCCACGCCCTGATCGTGGTCGCCGAGGGCGCCGGCCAGGAATACCTGAACCACAACGGCACCGACGCCTCGGGCAACAAGAGCCTCGGCGACTTCGGCCTCTACCTGCGCCGGCGCATCCTGGACGACTTCGTCGCGGCCGGCGAGGAGCACAACCTGAAGTACATCGACCCGAGCTACCTGATCCGCAGCGTCCCGGCCAACCCGTACGACAGCGTGTACTGCCTACGCCTGGCCCAGGCAGCGGTGCACGCCGCGATGGCCGGCCGCACCGAGATGGTGGTCGGCACGTGGCGAAGCCGCTTCGTGCACGTACCGATCCCGGTGGCCGTGGCGTCCCGCAACCAGGTAGACCCCGAGGGCGACCTGTGGATGTCCGTGCTCGAGGCCACCGGCCAGCCCCCCACGTTCGCCCCAAGCGTCCGCGCAGCCGCTTGACCGAGCCAGTTCCGCGAGACGTGCGGTTACCAGACCCCTATGGGCTGCAGAAATGCTCGCAGCCTTCACTGGATACCCGCTCCCCAATATGACAATGGGTGACTGGTGCGTATAGGTGAGCAGAGTCAGGGCCGAGCGCGCGGACTCCCGTTCGGTGCTAATTCAACCTTGCCGATTACTCTCGGTCCGGGCGGTCACGCCCGACCCGTCACACCCGACCCGTCACGCTGGGGCCGTCACGCTCCCGGGACCGCGTTGGTGGGTGTCACGGGAGGCGGACCACGTCGGCTATTACGGCGCCGTCGGGGGTCAGGCGGACCGGGGCCGGGCTGTCGAAGACCACCAGGATGCGGTCGGGGCCGAACAGGCTGAGGCCCTCGGCGTGGTCGTCGCCCTCGCCGTAGGTCAGCTCGACCTCCCGGCTCAGCAGGTCACCCCGCACGATCGTGGGCATCGCCACCCGGCTGGCGCCGTGCCAGCGGTAGACGCGGACCGGGCCGTCCAGGTCCATCGTCGGGCCGGCCAGGATCAGCAGGTCGTCGCCGGACGGGCACAGGTCGCGGACGCCCAGGCCGTCCAGGTCGAGGACGTGCTTGCGGTACAGCTCGCCGTCGTCGAACGGGCGCAGCCGCAGCCGGCTGAGGTCGTCGTCGGTGACGTAGGGCCGCAGCTCGAGCACGAACGCCCAGCCGCGCAGCACCGGGCCGCGCAGGCCCAGATAGACCCGGTCGCCGCTGACCGCGATGCCCTCGATGTCCAGGCCGTTGTCCTTGCCCGGGATGTCCAGGAAGCGGGCCAGGTGCTCATCGCGACGCAGCAGGGCACGCAGGTCGTCACGGCCGCTCAGGGCCGCGGCCCGGTGGCGTACGCCGTCGACCTCGATCTCCCGCACCGGGGTG
>DASWMR010000547.1:0-7924 GCA_036399635.1 Actinoplanes sp.
AGGACCACGCCGACCAGGTCGATGCGGCCCGGCCGCGGGTCGCGCGACTCGGGGACCAGCACGGCGGCCAGCACCACCCCGGCCACCACGATCGGCACGTTGATCAGGAAGACCGAACCCCACCAGAAGTGCTCGAGCAGCGCGCCGCCGACGATCGGGCCGATCGCGACGCCGAGACCCACGGCGCCCGCCCAGACGCCGATCGCCCGGCCGCGCTCGCGCGGGTCGAACACGTTCGCGATGATCGACAGGGTGGCCGGCATGACGGCCGCGGCGCCGAGGCCCATCAGTGCCCGGGCCGCGATCAGCTGGGCCGACGTGTCCGCGTACGCCGAGATCAGCGACGCGATGCCGAACACCGCGAGGCCGGAGATCAGGGTGATCCGGCGGCCGAACCGGTCCGCGAGGATGCCCGCGGTGAAGAGCAGACCGGCAAAGACCAGGGTGTACGAGTTGATGGCCCACTCGAGCTGGCTCTGGGTGGCACCCAGGCCGTGCTCCGGGTCGGCGATGGTGCGCAGCGCCACGTTCAGCACGGTGTTGTCGAGCACGACCACGAGCAGGCTGATGACCAGCACGCCGAGGATCGCCCATCGCCGCGGGTGTCCGGCCGGTGCCGGCACTGGTGTGTCGTTCATGAACGTCCCCCACTATTTCGAAACGGAACAGTTCCGTATCCGAAGGTGACCATAAGCCGGGTCCGCTGAGAAACGGAACGTACTCGTATCGAAATGTGGGCGGCGTCACGCCGCCGAGCGCGAATCCGGAAAACTACCGGGCCGCTACCGCCCTGCCGCAAAGAATGACGCGCCACCCGCCGATCTTCCGGACGTGTTCACCAGCATTTCGGCGCTCTCCGCCCTGCTGCCCGCCGGCGGAGGACTGCGCGACGAGGAGTGGGCCGGCCGGCATCGGCTGCTGACCGCCCTGCTAGCGGCCACGGTGGGCGCCCTGACCTTGTTCGGCGCCGCCGCGCACGGGCTGGACGGCGCCTGGCTGCTCACCGTGTTCCTGGTCCTGCCATGCGTGGTGGCCGCGCGACTGCTGCCCGGCCGCCGGCTGCCCTCGATCTTCGTCGCGGCCGGCTTCACTGCCGCCTGCGGCGGCTTTGTCACGATGGCGGGCGGCCTCACCGAGGCGCACTTCACGTACTTCATCGCCGTCGCCGCGCTCGCCCTCTACCGGGACTGGGCGCCGTTCGGCATGTTCCTGCTCGGCACGATCCTGCACCACGGCGTCACCGGCCTGCTCTACAGCGACAGCACCTACGACCACCACAACGCCCAGGCGCACCCGATCAAGTGGGCCGCGCTGCACGGCGTCGCGGTGCTGTTCGCCGCCGGTTTCCAGCTGATCGCCTGGCGGATGAGCGAGCTCGAGGAGCAGCGCGCCCAGGAGGACCTGGACGATACCCAGGCGCAGCTGAGCGCCGCCTTCGACGAGACGCCCGTGCCGATGGCCATGTGGGCGCCGGACGGCCGCCTGATCCGCGCCAACGGCGCGTACCGCACCTGGCTCGATCTGCCCGACGAGCTGCCGGCCGGCTTCGGGATTGCCGACCTGCCGCTCATCCCGGTGGAGAGCGGCCTCACCGAGCTCTTCGAGCTGCTGGCCGAGGCGCGGGAACCGATCACAATGACCCGGCAGTACCGGCGGGTCGACGACGGCTCCCTGATCTGGGTCGAGGTGCACGCCACCAGCCTGCGCGACCGCGACGGCCGGCTCCGAATGATGTTCGTGAACTGCCTCGACGTCACCCGCAACCACCAGGAGAAGGAGGAGCTCAACCGCCAGGTACGCCAGGACTCGCTCACCGGTCTGCTGTCCCGCTCCGCGTTCGAGCAGGACCTGGTCGCGCTCCTCGACTCGCGGCCCGGACCGGCCTGCGTCATCTACCTCGACGTCGACCGGTTCAAGTCGATCAACGACGGCTCCGGGCACGCGGCCGGCGACGACGTGTTGCGCGCGCTCGCTTCCCGGCTGGCCGCCTCCGTGCCGGCCGACTCGCTGCTGGCCCGCTTCGGCGGCGACGAGTTCGTGGTGGCCTTCGACGGCGACCTCGACGCCGGCATCCGGGCCGGGCACGCCATCCTGACCGCGTGCGGCGACCCCCTGATGGTCCCCGGCGGCCTGGTGCAGGTGCCGGTCAGCATCGGCCTGACCACCGCGGACGGCGCCGGGCAGGCGGACAGCGCCGTGCTGGCCGCCGACACCGCGATGTACGCCGCCAAGCGCGCCGGCGGCAACCGGCTGGAGCAGTTCGACGACGAGATGCGGGTGGCGGTGCAGGAGCGGCTCGCCGCCGAGGCCCGGCTGCGGCGGGCCCTCGCCGGCAACCGCGAGGAGTCGCTGCCGGTCTGGTTCCAGCCGATCGTCTCCGGCGTCACCGGGGAGTTGGTCGGCGCCGAGACGCTGGTCCGGATGCGCTCGCCGGAGGGCAAGATCCTCGGCCCGCACATGTTCATCACGGCCGCCGAGGAGACCGGCCTGATCGTCCCGCTCGGCGAGCACGTGCTCGAGCTCGCCGTCCGCCACCTCGGTGAGTGGCGCGACGAGCTGGAATACATCTCGGTCAACGTCAGCCCCCGGCAGCTCGCCGAGACGGACTTCGTACCGACCCTGGCCGGGCTGCTCGCCCGCAACCGATGGCTGGACCCGTCCCGGCTGGTCCTGGAGATCACCGAGACCGCACTGCTCGGCTACTCACTCGACGTCAAACAGCGCCTCGACATGATCAAGGCGCTCGGCGTGCGGATCGCGCTGGACGACTTCGGGACCGGCTACAGCTCGCTGACCTGGCTCCAGTCGGTCCCGGCGGACATCGTGAAGCTGGACCGGTCGTTCGTGGCCGGCCTCTCCGCCGACCCGCGCAAGTCGTCGATCATCGAGGCGGTGCTCTGGCTGGCCCGCTCGCTGGGCATGTCGGTGGTCGCCGAGGGTGTCGAGGACGTCGAGGACTGGGAGGCGCTGCGCGCGCTCGGCTGCCCGTCCGTGCAGGGCTACTACTTCAGCCGGCCGGTGCCGCCGGCCGAGTTCACCGAGACGGTGCTGCACCGCTCCAGGATGGCCACCACCCCCTGACCGCCGGCCCCGGTGCCGGGCGGGACAAGCGGGACCACCCGCCCGCCGGCCGCCGCCGTTCGGACGGATGGAGTTCCGGCTCGGTCTTTACAAGGCTTTGCCGTCGGTTTGCCGTCAAGGCGGCGCGTCCGCTGCCGATGTGATCGGCGGCGGTTGAGTACCGCTACTCAGGATCATCGGCGGCCCGCCGGGCAGGCTGTGCTGACCAGTGGCGTTCCTACTCTGCTCGGAGAGTGCCGTGACCAACCATTCCTCCTCCCCGTCCAAGCCCACCGCCGCGTTCGCCGGCGCCTCCTGGGCGGCGCTGCTGCTCGGCGTGGTCTCCTTCGTCGTGGGGTTGTGGAACGCCACGATGACCAAGAGCGAGAAGGGCTTCTACGCGGCCGTGCTCGTGCTGGGCGTGTTCGCCGCCATCTCGCTGCAGAAGTCGGTGCGCGACCGGGTCGACGGCCTCCCGGTGTCCATGTTGTATCTGGGGCTGTCGTGGTCGGTGGTGGCGCTGTCGGTCCTGATGCTGGTGGTGGGTCTGTGGAACAGCGACATGGCCCGCAGCGAGAAGGGCTTCTACGGCCTCGCCTTCGCGATGGCGTTGTTCGCGGCGGTCGCGGTGCAGAAAAACGTGCGGGACACGCTGCAGTTCCGCGCACCGGCGCCCACCATGACCAGGTCGGACCACGTCACCGGCTACCTCGGCTGACGCCTCCTGCTTGAAGTAGTGGCCGGCCTCAAGGTCGGCCAGCAGTCCCGGGGTGGACCGGGTGCCAGCCGCGCAGCCGCCGGGTGGCGGCGCTGGACGCCGGGGAGCCCCCGGCGAAGAAGCGCCCGATCCAGCCGAAGTGGTCGATGGCCCGCTCGGCCGGGACGGAGACCACCGGCAGGCCGAGACCGCAACCGATCGCCTCGGCGATCGCCCGGGTGGGCAGGCCCTCCTCGGCGGTGGCGTGCAGCACTGAGCCGACGGCTCGGCCGGCGCGGCGTGCCCGAGCCGGACGCGAGCCTGGCGGCCGAGGCCGGGATCGCGGTGCTGCGGGTCGCGTTCCTCCAGTGGGTGACCGAGCCGGACGGCCCCGGCCTGCCCGAGACGATGCGCGCCGTCCTGGACCGCCTCCGGACGATCAGCGGCGGGTAAGGGCGAGGTTCTTGGCCAGGAGTCTTGGTGCGAGCACAAAAGCCTACCAGGCCTAGAGAGGTTGTATGGTCGCTTAGACGTCAACTCACCGAGGAGTGCTCATGAGCGTTACGGACGAACTGCTGGTCAATGCCGAGCGTTATGCCGCCGGCTTCGACAAGGGGGATCTGCCGCTGCCACCGGCCAAGCACGTCGCGATCGTGGCCTGCATGGACGCGCGACTCAACCCGTACGGCCTCCTCGGGCTCGCTGAGGGGGACGCCCACGTGATCCGCAACGCCGGTGGCGTGATCACCGCCGACGAGCTGCGGAGCCTGGCGATCAGCCAACGGCTGCTCGGCACCACCGAGATCATCCTGATCCACCACACCGACTGCGGCATGCTGACCTTCACCGACGACGGCTTCAAATCCGCCATCCAGCGTGAGGTGGGCATCAAGCCGTCCTGGTCGGCGGAGGCGTTCAGCGATCTCGACGAGGACGTCCGGCAGTCGGTCAAGCGGATCACCACCGACCCGTTCATCCCGCTGACCGACTCGGTCCGGGGATTCGTCTACGACGTCGTCACCGGAAAGCTGCGCGAGGTGGTGTGACACCCCGGTGATTGGTAGCGCGGTGGCTTCCTCTACCCAGGACCGTCGACGGCACGTCGGGGAGGCACGAGGGTGCGGGCCGCATCGGTGCTCGGCCTAGCTGGTCTTCCAGGACCCGACCGTCTCGGCCCCGAGGCCGCCCGGAGCCCACTCGAGTGTCCCGACCTTCGAATTCACGTCGAGACAACCTTGAGGGGTCCGGTCTTCCTCGTCGGAGCAAAACGCGCGGTTGCCCTGGGCGCTATACGGCTGAGCCGACGATCCGGGCACCATAGGGGCGGGCGACGGCCGATACTGCTGATACCCGAGCCGGACGATCAGCGGCGAGCCAGAGTCAGCACGGTGTCCATCGCCTTGAGCCGGACGGCGCCGGTGCCGAGGAAGCGGTCCGGGATGATCAGTTCGTCGAGGCCGATGCCGCGGTACTCCTCGATCGTGTCGGCCAGCCGCTCCGGCGAGCCCCCGATCACCGGCATCGACTGGCCCTCGGGCAGCGGACCGTCGACCACGACCAGCGACTGCGCGGTGCGGTCGATCGCCCGCGGGTCGCGGCCCACCTCGGCGCAGAACCGGTCCAGCACCGCCGACTTGTGCTCGATCAGTTCGGGGGCACCCCAGGCGTTCCACAGGTCCGCGTACTCGGCGACGATCCGCAGCATCCGCTTCTCGCCGCCACCGCCGATCAGGATCGGCAGCGGGTCCTGGACCGGCTTCGGCTCGCAGCGCGCCCCGATCACCCGGTAGTACTCCCCCTCGACCGTGGTCAGCGGCTCGCGGAGCAGTCCGCGCAGGATCCGCAGCGCCTCGACGAAGCGGTCCAGCCGCTGTTTCACGCCGGGCAGCTCGATGCCGTACTGCTCGTGCTCGTTGATCTGCCAGCCGGCGCCGACCCCGAGAATGAACCGGCCGTCGGTGACGTGGTCGACGGTCGCGGCCATGTTCGCCAGCACCGCCGGGTGCCGGTAGGTGTTGCCGTACACGAGCGTACCGATCCGGACCCGCGGCACGACCACGCCGAGCGCGGCCACCAGTGAGCCGCACTCCAGCATCGGACCGTCCGCGGGGCCGGAGCCGGCGTTCGGCATGAAGTGGTCGGCCAGGTAGACCGCGTCCCAGCCGGTGTCCGCCGCGTGCCGGGCCACCTCCGCGATATCGCTCCAGGGCTGCTCGGCACCCGGCCAGATCGAAAGTCGCATGCGATCACCCTGCCATTTGCCGCCGGACCGCCGCGGCCGGCCCCACCTGATCGCGACGAGGCACGCCGTCCGGGGCGATCTTTCGTTGGTTCCGGTAGAAACCCCAGGTCGCCGCGCCACCAGGAGTCAGAAATGTTCTCGCGCCGCCTTCTCCGGCTCGCCGTCGTTGTCGCCTTCGCCGTCGCCGGGACCGCCGCCGCCGGCCCGGCCGCCGCGTGGGTGACCTACGACCCGGAGACTCAGACCGGTTTCGTCGATCAGGCCGACGTGCGGGCGACGTTCGGCTGGACCGAGGCGACGCTGGCCGCCCGGGCCGCCGGCACCGTCTTCCGGCACGACTTCTGGACCGACGACACCTACTCCGTCTCCTGCGGCGGCGAGGCCTTCCCGATGGTGCACCACCGGGTGTTCGGGAACTACGAGCTGACCGCCGTGGTCGCGCGCGCCGTCGGGCGCACCTCCTCGACCGGCTACGGCGGCCGGGTCACCGGCTTCCGGCTCACCGGGCCGAGCTCCGGGATCTCCGGCACCTCGGTCGGGCCGATGGCCGGCGACCCCTGCCCCGGCGACCAGGGCCGGCCGCCGGGCTCGAAGATCACCCGGGCCGACCTGGTGTCGTCCAGCACCGGATGGGCGCTGGCCGCCGTCTCCGGCGCCGTACGCCGCGAATTCCAGAGCGGCCGGGCGCCTGTTTGACCACCCCCGCGGGCCGCCCGCGGCAGAGTTCACCTGGTGGAAACCAGCGACCCGGCAGTCGGCAGGTACCGTCACGCCATCTTCGACATCGTTGATCCGTTCATCGGGACTGCGGCAACCGACCTGCCGCGCGCACACGGCCTGGCCGCCACCTGGTGGTCGCCGAAACCCCAGGTGGGCAACACCCACCCAGGCGCCTCCGCACCGCTGGGGATGGTGTCCGCGTGCGCCTACTCCGGTGCCTACCCCACCGGGTACGGCCGATATGCGAAGAACACCGAAGGCGTCCCCGAGGAGATGTTCGAGCGGCACCAGGCGTCCGGTTTCACGCACTTCCAGCAGTCCGGCACCGGCGCGATCCGCAAGTACTACAACTACGTCCGGGTCACGCCGATGGTGCAGCCGCTGGACGAGCTGGGACAGTCCTGGGAGCTGCTCGACGAGGTGGCCGAGGCCGGCTACTACGCGGCGACGCTGGACACCGGGGTGCGCTGCGAGATCACGGTGGGCGCCAAAGTGGCCGTGCACCGGTTCACCTTCCCGGAGCACAGCAGCGCCCGCGTGGTGATCGACCTGTCCTGCGGCGGCCTCGCCATCGACCTCGGCCGCACGGTCCCGCTGCGGGCGCAGGCCGAGAGCATGGGGTACGGGCGGGCGCAGGGCACCGTGGTGATGGAGGGCGTACCGCTCTCGGTCTACATGGAGGTGGACTCGCCCGGCTGGCGGCAGATGCTCTGGTACGACCGCCGGCTCATCCCAGGCGGCACCCGGCTCGACTTCGACAGCATCCGGCAGACCACGTTACGGCCGTTCGGCATGCTCTACATGGGCTCAGCGCGGGCCGGGCAGACCATCGAGGTGCGGCTCGGCTTCTCGTTGCGCGGCTGCGACCAGGCCCGGCGCAACCTGCAGCGGGAGTGCCCACCGGACGGCCCGGCGTTCAACGTCGTCCGCTCCCGGACCCGGGCGCACTGGCGCGAGCAGCTCAACAAGGTCCAGGTCGACGGGGGTACGCCGGCACGCCGCACCGTACTCGCGACATCGCTCTACCATTCGCTCGTCAAGCCGTGCTTCGCCGACGACGAGAGCCCGTTCTGGCCCGACTCGGGGCCCTGGGCCTTCGACGTCTGCACCATGTGGGACATCTACAAGACGCAGCTGCCGCTCCTCGCCGCGATCGCCCCGGACCGGCACACCGACCTGCTCGAGTCGCTGGTGCGGGTCTGCGA